>CALHST010000001.1 GCA_938038825.1 uncultured Paracoccaceae bacterium
CAAATCAACTGACCAGAGATTGTGATCACCAAGGCCGTCATCGTACAGATGACAACAGTGTCGATCAGCGGCTCTAACAAGGATACAAATCCTTCGGTGATCGGCTCTTTGGTTTTCACGGCCGAGTGGGCAATCGCGGCAGAGCCAACGCCTGCCTCGTTCGAGAACGCTGCGCGTTTGAAGCCTTGAATTAACGCGCCGACAAAGCCGCCAGCAACGCCAAGACCGGTAAATGCGCCTGCGAAGATCTGACCAAAGGCCCAGCCGATCATGTTGAAGTTTACGATCAAAACAACAAGCGCAGCGCCGACATACAGGATACCCATAAAGGGTACGATTTTCTCGGTCACTTTTGCGATGGATTTGATCCCGCCGACGATGACGGCAAACACCACGGCTGCGAAGACAAGACCCGTGATCCAGCCGGGGAAATCGCCAGTGATCTGTGTGATCTGGGCGTGGGCTTGGTTGGCTTGGAACATGTTGCCGCCGCCAAAGGCACCCAGAATACAAAAGATGGAAAACAGCACGGCAAGGATCTTGCCACCGGGCAGGCCCAGTTCATCAAATCCCTTAGAGATATAATACATCGGTCCGCCAGACACGGTGCCGTCCGGGTATTCGTTGCGATATTTCACGCCCAACGTACATTCAGTGAACTTCGACGCCATACCAAGCAGACCTGCAAGGATCATCCAGAACGTGGCCCCGGGCCCGCCGATACCAACGGCCACGGCAACACCCGCGATGTTACCAAGACCAACGGTCCCAGACAGGGCAGTTGCAAGCGCCTGAAAGTGGCTGACTTCACCGGCGTCATTTGGGTCGGAATAGTCGCCTTTGACCAGTCCAATCGCATGTCCGAAGTAACGGAATTGAACGGCGGCAAAGTAAATGGTGAACACGGTCGCGCCGATGACGAGCCACATCACAATCCAAGGAAAGGACGTGCCGGGAATGGGCGCAAAGATAAAGCTGACGAAGGGACCTGTGAAATTGGCGAAGGCTTCGTTGACGCGGGCATCAAGGCTTGCAGCCTCTTGCGCGGCGACGGGCCCCGCGACAGTCAGAAAGGCCGCAATGGCATAGATAAATTTGTGAAAAATGGTCATGGAATATCCTTACGCGACAACGGTGACGGGAACGCGGGCGTTCATCACGAGGTTAGCGGTTGAGCTGCCGAAGATGCGTGATGTCAGGCCACCCGCACTTGATCGGGCGACAACGATCTGGGACGCGCCTTCGGAATGCGCAATGTCGTCGATTGTGTCGGCAACGTCTCCATGTCGCACAATTGCGCGTGCGGAATGCCCAGCATCTTTGAGTGTGGCGACGGCCGGATCCACAACGCGTTCCATCGCGATGGATATTTCTTCTTCGCGGCGCTTATGGCGCTCAGCATTCTCTTCGGCGGTTTGAAAGGAAAATGGTGACCACTCAATCACATAGACGACGATCAGCGCGCAATCGTTGCTGTTCGTCGCGATGTCTTTTGCGAATTCAAGAGCTTTTTCCCCTGAACTCTGGCCATCAAGGCCAATGACGATTTTCATGAACTTGTCCCTTATGGAAGTCTTTTGAATGTGGTTTTGAACGCAGGAGTGCATGCTTTGATGCGTTAATGGTCCTGCAATCTTGGGACAGGCTAAGAGATTAACGCACAGGGGTCCACCAGTTAAGGTTGAAATCTTGTGGCAATAGGCAAGATCAAGCGCGCCATTCCTGCGAACAAGAGGCCGTGCGGAACTGATGGGTGCAAATATGTGGGTCTAATAGTGAATTTCGGTGGCTAAGGTCATTTCGTAAGCAGGTGTTCCAGTGCTTTGCCCATCACTTTGGCGCTGTCGATCATGTCGGTGATCCCGACCCATTCATCCGGTTTGTGCGCCAATTCCAACACGCCGGGCCCATAAGCGATGCAGTTCTTCAGCTTACCAATCCGGTCGATGTGTTTTTGGTCATAAGAGCCGGGTGAAGCCACGTATTCAGGCTCTACGCCCAGTGTTTCGCGAATGGCGTCTGTGACTGTGCGCACCACCGGTGCATCTGCGTCGGTCATTGACGGGATCACCACGTTCATTTCGCGCAGGTTATATTCGAAGTTGGGCCGGGTCTCTTTCAGGCCTTCCAGCAAGGCGATGACCTCGCCCTTGACGTCCTCAAGCGGTTCTTCAATCAGATAGCGGCGGTCAATCACGATACGGCAGCTGTCGGGCACGCAATGGGCGGGCAGGCTGGTGTCACCGGGGCCGGGTTCGTTCATGCCGCCATGGATCGAATTGATGTTCATGGTTGAAGAACGCGCGCCTTCTGGGACCACGGGCATTTCTGTCGTGCGGGCTGCCATGGCGGGGTAAAGATCACTTTCGAATTTATCCAAAACCGCACCCATGTGGCGCACGGCGCAGTCCCCAAGGAATGGCATAGAGCCGTGGGCAATTTCACCTTTGGTTTCGATCTCGGCCCACCAACCGCCACGATGTCCCAGACAAATACGGTCTTTGTTCAAGGGTTCGGGAATGATCACATGCTGCACGCGGTCTGGGTCAAAATATCCTTTTTCGGCCAGATAGGCGACGCCGCCATAGCCACCGGATTCTTCGTCTGCAGTTGCGGATATTTCAATGGCACCCTGAAAATCGGGATGCTGCGCGATAAAGGCTTCGGCTGCGATGATGCTTGCGGCAAGACCGCCTTTCATGTCGCACGCGCCCCGGCCATAGATCTTGTCGTCTTCGACGTCGCCACCAAATGGATCCCGGGTCCAGCCTGCACCAACTTCCACAACGTCATGGTGGGAATTGAAGTGAACACAGTCGCCTTTGCTTTTGCCTTCTTTGCGGGCGACCAGATTCCAACGGGGATATGCGTCGCTGTCCCCCGGGGCGCCTTCTGCGCGGATCCATTCCGTTTCAAGGCCGAACGCTGACAGTCTGTGATCCAAATAGTCGCAAATCGCCGCATAGTTTTCACCGGGCGGGTTCAAAGTTGGAATGCGGATCAGCGCTTGAGTCAGCTGGATCAGGTCATCGCGGGCGTCTTGAATACGAGTGTCTAAAGTCATGGTTCCACGATTCCTTTACTTTTGCCACTTGGCAAGGGGGTTGACGTCGTCGGTTCGCGACACTCTATGAAAAGCATGGTTCAGACAATCGACCTTCAAGTAACCGGCATGCATTGTGCGTCTTGTGTTGGGCGCGCAGAAAAAGCCCTGATTGCGCATCCGGGTGTGCACTCGGCGACTGTCAATTTGGCCAGCGGAACCGCACATGTCACAGCGGGTGACATTGATAAAACTGCGTTGGCCAACGCTTTGACGCAGGCAGGGTATCCCGCCCATGTCCGCCAAGATGTGACAGAGCGAACGGATCATGCGGCCCATGCGCAAAGTCTGTGGCGTCGGTTTCGCGTTGCCTTTGTCCTGACGTTGCCTGTGTTTCTTTTGGAAATGGGTGGGCATTTTTACCCGCCGTTGCATCACTGGATCATGGGGACCGTCGGGCAAACCCCGTTTTGGGCCCTGCAGTGTCTGTTGATCGCAGTGGTTTTGCTATGGCCGGGACGCATCTTTTTTGAATACGGTGTGCCCGCTTTGCTGCGCGGCGCGCCGGAAATGAATGCGCTTGTGGCATTGGGTGCCGGGGCCGCGTGGGGGTTTTCCACAGTGGTTCTGTTTATGCCTGGATTGATACCTGCCGAAAGCCGTGCCGTGTATTTTGAAGCTGCGGGTGTGATTGTCACGTTAATTCTATTGGGGCGCGCGTTAGAGGCGCAAGCCAAAGGGCGGGCGGGCACCGCGATCGAGGCGTTGATCTCTCTACAGCCGGATACGGCATTTGTATTGGAAAACGGGGCTCCGGTCAGTCGTGCTGTCGAAGACATCCGCATCGGTGATCAGGTGTTGGCCCAGCCCGGTGCCCGCATCGCGGTGGATGGTATCATTGTTGACGGAACCGGATACGTTGACGAGTCGATGTTAACCGGCGAGTCTGCGCCCGTGCGTAAATCGACGGACGATTCCGTGTCCGCAGGCACGTTGAATGGAAACAGCGCGTTGACCTATCGCACAACGGCTGTTGGTGCGGCGACGGCGTTGGCGCGCATCACACAGATGGTGGATCAAGCGCAAAGTGCCAAGTTGCCTGTTCAGGCCAAAGTGGATCGCATTACGGCGGTTTTTGTGCCCATCGTTATGGGCCTGTCGGTCCTGTCGTTCGTGGGGTGGCTTCTGTTCGGAGGCACCTTGGCCCAAGCGATTGTTGCCGCTGTGTCGGTTCTGATTATTGCGTGCCCCTGCGCCATGGGTTTGGCGACGCCTGTGTCTGTTGTTGTGGCCACCGGGCGCGCGGCGTCTCTTGGGGTGTTGTTCCGGGGCGGTGATGCTTTGGAAAAGTTGGCAACCATTCAGACTGTGGCCTTCGACAAAACGGGCACCTTGACCGCCGGATCACCGACTGTAACGCAGCGTTATGGGCCCGCATCTACCGACGATATTGCATCCATCGCCGCGTTAGAGCGTCAAAGCGATCACCCTTTGGCACGGGCCGTTGCCGCGATAGCGGACCCCAGCGGTGCGCAGATCAGCGATTTTCAAGCGATCCCCGGCAAAGGCGTTGCGGGCTTTGTAAACGGCGCGAAATACATCATCGGGTCTGGCGCCTTTCTGGTCGAAAACGGGGTCGACATCAGCGGTTTTACGAATGAAACGGAACAGATTCACAGCGCCGCAGCCACCCCTGTATTTGCTGCGAAAGATGGTCAATGTATTGCCCTGTTCGGCGTTTCGGATCCCTTGAAACCGGATGCGGATCGCGCTGTGTCTGACTTGCAGGCTGCGGGACTTAACTGCGCTTTGATCAGTGGTGATATTGAACCCGTGGCAAAAGCCATTGCGGCGCAAGTTGGAATTGCAGATGTGATTGCCCAAGTTCTGCCGGATCAAAAGTTGTCCGCCATCGAGGTTTTGCAAAAAGACGGTCCCACGGCCTTTGTTGGGGATGGCATCAACGATGCCCCTGCTTTGGCGCAGGCCGACGTTGGATTGGCCATGGGGCAAGGCACCGATGTTGCGGTCGAGGCCGCAGGTGTGGTGTTGATTTCAGGCGCAGTGCAAGGTGTCGTGCGCGCCCACACATTGGCAAAGGCCACGCTGCGCAATATCCACCAAAACTTGTTTTGGGCATTTGCCTATAACGTTGCGCTGATCCCTGTGGCTATGGGTGTTTTCTATCCGATATTTGGCTGGCAACTGTCCCCGATGTTGGGGGCTGGCGCCATGGCGTTGAGTTCAGTATTCGTTGTCACGAACGCCCTTCGATTGCGTCGCGCTGGGTAGCTATTGTCAACCGGAAGGCCTTTCGTTTAAGATACTATAACGATTACGGAGAAACCCAACATGAACCGGTCTCAGATCAACGAAATCCTCCGCCAAGGGGACGCGTTCATCCGATCTTTCGGCTATGTAATGCCCCCGTTTGCGTATTTGTCTCCTGATGAGATGAAGTCCGGTGATAATGAGATGCTCAAGTCACGTCGCATGGGCTGGGACATTACGGATTATGGACAAGGCAAATTCGATGAATTGGGTTTGTTTCTGTTCACCGTCCGTAACGGAGACGAGGCGGATCTTAAGTCTGGTCGCGGCATGTTATATGCAGAAAAGATTATGATCTCGCGCAGGGATCAGCTGTCGCCCATGCACAAACATTTCCTAAAAGCGGAAGACATCATCAACCGTGGCGGCGGCACATTGGTGATCGAGCTGTTTGCCCCAGCACCGGATGGATCCATTGACCGGGAAGCCGACGTGGTTGTTCCCGTTGATGGCCAGATGCGCAGGTTGAAAGCGGGCGGTAAGCTGATGCTGAAACCTGGTGAGTCTGTAACGCTTTTGCCGGGTGTATGGCATGCTTTTTGGGGCGAAGGCGGGGATGTGTTGATTGGGGAAGTGTCCACCGTGAATGATGACCTCAACGACAATGAATTCGAAATGCCAATTGGGCGCTTTTCGACAATTACCGAAGATGTTGATCCGGTGCATTTGCTGGTGAGTGATTACGACCGGTGGTTATGAGTTACGATTTAGTTGCAGATATTGGCGGCACCAACATGCGGGTGGCGCAGATACAGGACGGGCACATGCTGTGCCGTCGGGATTTTGCAATGACGCCTGACCGTAAAGTGGCGCATACCTTGCGCGACGTGGCCAACGATTTGGACGGCACCCCTCGCGCTGTTGTGGCAGCGGGGGCGGGCCCTGTGAAGGACCGTGCGATCAACTTGACGAATGGTGGATGGCTGGTTGGTGAGGACGACATTGCCACAGTCACGGGTGCCAATACAGTGAGCGTGATCAATGACTTCGAAGCGGCCGCTTGGTCACTTGCGACGCTCACCGACAAAGACGTACGCCCGATAGGGGGCAGTGGGCCGTTGACGCCCGGTCATCGTGTGGCCATCGGCCCCGGTACAGGTCTGGGCGTTGGGTCTTTGATCTGGAACGGCCAACAATACCACGTTGTTCCCGGCGAAGGGGGGCACGTTGCGGTTGGACCCCGGACCATGCAGGAAGTTCCTGTTTTTCAAGCCATGTGCGCGCTTTGGCCAGAGGTTCAAATCGGAGACACGCTGACGTTAGAGGCCGAGGCGATGTTGTCTGGCACGGGATTGCCATGGCTGTATCAGGCTTGTGGCGGGGATGCAGGCGTTAGCGGACGCGAGATCTTTGAACGGTTTGCGGCAGGAGAGGCCGAAGCCAGTCTGTGCATTCAGATGTTTCGCAGCCACCTTGCTGCCGTTTCCGGGGATCTGGCGGTGACGTTGAATGCCACAGGTGGGATTTTTCTGGTCGGTGGTGTGGCGCAGGCCAATGCCGCGATCTTCGAAGATGCGTTTTGGGATGAATACGCGGACGGGGGGCGTGCTGCGTTCACCAAGCTGCGCAAGACCTGCGGTATCTATCTTGTCACTATCGAAGACTTTGGTTTGCGTGGGTGTATGAACGCCCTGCAGCGTTTGGTTTGACCACCGTACGCTTGGTTTAACGAATTTTTAGGCCCTTAAGGGATGCTCTGCGCTAATCTTGCTCAGACCTCCGGGGGCCTTTATGTCCAATTCCTCTCTTCAGCTGTCCTTGCCGTATATCCAAGGCGGACAGGCGCAAAAACACATCACTCATAACGAAGCGATCCGCACGCTGGATACCGTTGTTCAGCTAAGCGTGGTGTCTCAGGCGACCGCCCCCGATGCGGGCGCTGTGGATGGGGATCGCTATATCGTGGCACCCGGTGCCACAGATGATTTCATCGGCCAAGAAGGCAATATCGCCATGTTAGAGACGGGTGTTTGGGCATTCTTTGCCGCGAAAACCGGCTGGGTCGCTTATGACGAAAGCACTGGTGGGCAAGTGGTTTTTAACGGCAACGATTGGACCCCGACAGTGGGCGGTGCCAATGTGACCGCAACCGACCGGATGGGCATCAATGCGACAGCAGACACCACCAACCGTTTGGCGGTGTCTTCGGATGCGAGCTTGTTGACCCATGCAGGTGGGGGGCATCAGATCAAAGTGAACAAAGCCACCACAACGGATACCGCAAGCCTGTTGTTTCAAACTGGCTGGTCTGGGCGTGCAGAAATGGGCACAACTGGAACGGATGATTTTGCGATCAAGGTCAGCGCAGATGGCAGCGCGTTTCAGACAGCCTTGCAGGTGGATGGCGCCACGGGTGCTGTGTCACTGCCCAATACGTTCTTTGCAGACCCGCAATTTGGGACGTCGATGCTGACCACCACAGAATACGTCAATGCGCGTGGGGCAGGGACAGTCAGCAACTTCCTTGGGCATCTGGGGAACAGTTATAACTATCCGACAACCTTGGTTTTGGATCGCATAGAAACGCCGGGAACGCCGGGCGCTTTTGTCAAAGTTGGCCATTATTCTGCGGCTGAAGAAATGGGCGAACACATCGCCATTGACCCAAACCGCGTGTATCGCACGGGCGCCTATCTGCGCCAAGAAACCGAGGCGGGCGATTGGTCTGCCTTTGCAAACGAGGGCCGCCATGCGCATTACATGGGGTTTCGGTGCTATGATGCAGACGGGTTTGCAATTGATGCCGGTCACCATGCCCGGTTTCGTCATAACGGGGTCGATAGCCTTACCACTTTGACACAGCCTTTGGCCCCGGGCGACACGGTGGTTCATGTGGCAGACGCCACTGGCTGGAACGAAAGCACAGACAGCGCGTTCAAACGGGGTTTGGTGATCTTTGGGTATCGCGATGCTGCGGGCCGGGCTTATGATCACTATTCCCGGATCGAGGCGATCGACCTGTTCGAACTTGGCGGTGTGGACAAGGCGACAGGGCAGATCACATTAAACCAACCCTTGCCCGGGGGGCTCGCCAACCCGCATGATGCCAATGGTGTTTGGCCTGTCGGGACACGGATTGCCAATCGGAATTCGGGGCCGAATTACAAATTTGGGTTCTATGAAAATCACGTCTTTGAGGCCAATGACACATGGTACCACGTCAACAACGCGATTGGCGGCATAGATCTGTCCGGCCGCAACATCGCCAACAATTTCCCGCCCGGCACGGCAACGGTACGGGTGATGTGGTTGTTGAACTATTCCAACCGGACGGGAGGCTGGAACGGTTACCCGGATACGGGCGCTGGGCAAAGAACTTGGGTCACTGGCGTTTCTGTTGACATAGACACCATGGCTCAGGTCAGCCGTGTCGCTGATGGGTCTTGTGACGTGTATGTTGTGCAAGGTGATAGCAGCGCAGGCACTGTGTCTTTTGTGCCTGCCAGCTTGTCGGTGTCGCCAGTTCAGACGGTGTAGTTCAACCCCAAGCGACCGCCATCCACATAGATGGTTTCCCCGGTGATATAGCTGGCCTTTTTCGATACGAGAAAGGCCACCACATCGCCGATTTCCTTGGCCGTTCCGATGCGCTTCATCGGTGTGCGTGACAGCGCGGTTGCAAGTGCCGCGGGGTTTGCATTCACGCCTGCCATCATGGCGGTGTCGATGGACCCGGGGCCAACCGCATTCACCCGAATGTTGTGTGGGGCCAAGGCAAGGGCAGACGATTTGGTCAATTGCATCACCCCACCCTTGGATGCGCAATAAGCTGGGATCGCAGGGATTGCGACCTGCGCGTTGATCGAGGACATATTGACAATCGCGCCGTCTATCCCGGCCTGCACCATCATTTTTGCGGCGCGTTGTGTGGATAGAAATACAGATGTCAGGTTGATGGACAGAACCTTCTGAAAATCCTCTAACGAATAGTCCAGAAAATCGCCGGGCATTGCGACACCTGCATTATTGACCAAGGCCGCGACCGGGCCGTGATCTGCTGCAATTGTGTCGAACATGGCATTTACGGCCTGTGTGTCCGCCATATCGACGGTCAACCCAACGGCTCCGCCCCCCAAATTGGCAGCCGTGTCTTGCACAGCGCCATCTTGAATGTCTGCCAGAATGATTGTGTGCCCGTCTTCCGCCAAGGCTTTGGCACAGGCAAGGCCGATGCCCTGCGCGCCACCCGTGATCAATGCGATTGGTTTGTCAGCCATGAGATGTCCCCTGTTCTTAGGTGGCGGATGCGCCGCGTCACTTTTTGCGATTTAAGAGCATTGGATGATAGGCGTACAGTGTCTTTGCGCCAACGTTGCGTATTCGGAGGAAACTTATGCCCAAACTGAAAAAAACCGCAGCCCAAATGGTGGCCGAGTCACGCGCACGGATCGAAGAGATCGAAACGACTGATCTGATTGCCATGGTTGGTGATCCAGATGTGGTGATTGTCGACATTCGTGATGTGCGGGAACGTCAACGCAGTGGCTTCATCCCCGGTTCCGTGCATGCGCCTCGTGGAATGGTGGAGTTCTGGGTGGATCCAGACAGCCCATATTTCAAAGAGATATTCGGCCAAGGCGACAAGAAATACATCTTTCACTGTGCCAGTGGATGGCGGTCAGCTTTGACCGTGGCAACGTTGCAAGACATGGGGTTTGACGCAGCACATTTGAAAGAGGGCTTTTCGACATGGGAAACGCAAGGCGGTCCGGTCGAGAAAATCGACAAGGGCTAGAGATGGAAAAGGCGCATCTGCGCGCACGTCCAAAGTTCTGAACGATCTGCGTCGTAATGCGTACAACTGAGCATGGCCCGGACACGGTGAGCGCAATACCGTTTGTCCAATTGTCACTCTTACGGAGCCACGCTCATGAAAAAATTTCTGTCCGGCCTAGCGGTTGCAGCTGCCTTGTTGACCACCTCGGCACAAGCCCAAGACGTTGCTGCAATGAACGATCTTGAATTTGCGCATATCGCCTATACTGCAGATGTCATCGACATTCGTTACGCGCATTTGGCTTTGGCTTTGTCCAGCAATCCAGACGTGCAAGAATTTGCAAAAACGATGATCCGGGACCATGAAGCCGTTAATGAAGCGGCTTTGGGTCTTTTGAAGAAATTGGGTGCCGAAGCACAAGACAACGTTGTCAGCCAGACGCTGAACAAAAACGCAGAAGAGATTATTGACGGGTTCGCGAAATTGCGTGGCGCGGAATTTGACGCAGCCTATGCCGCAAATGAATTGGCGTATCATCAGGCGGTTAACAACGTGGTCGAAAACGCGATGATCCCAAACATCGATAATGCAGAGGTGAAAGCGTTGTTTGAACAAGGGCTTGAGATCTTCAAGGCGCATGAAAAGCATGCCGCCATGATGGTAAAGGCGCTCAACTAATGGGAGGCCTCGTGACCAGACGAGGGACAATGATTGGGGCGGTCGCATCTGCGGCCGCCTTTATTTTTGCACCTAAAAGCGCGTTGGCGAAAGATGCCAAAGTCCATGTAGTCCGCATCAAAAGTTTTGCATTTCAACCCTCACGTCTGCGCGTCCGCGTTGGGGACGTTATTCGTTGGACAAACGAAGATTTGGCCCCGCATACGGCAACAGCCAATGAGTTTGGGTGGGATACGGGTGAATTGGCGCGCGGCGACACTGGAGAGGTCATCGTGACTGCAGACATGGAACGGGAGTATTTCTGTGTGTTTCATCCGCATATGAAAGGCCGGATCAAGATCTTGTAAGGCTGTCTATTGCGCGCAAGGTACTTTGAGCTAGTGTTCGTGTGACAGCTAAGCAGGAGCCAGCCATCATGTCCGCACCAAAAATTGCCCAAGCCTCACCGTATCGTGTCGAAGGGAAAGAGGGAAAAACCTATTTCTGGTGCACATGTGGCCAATCAGACAAGCAGCCATTTTGTGATGGCAGCCACAAAGGGTCGGAGTTTGAGCCGATGACATACACGGCGGAGAAAGACGGGCCGTTGTTCTTTTGCGGGTGCAAGCACACGGACAAAGCGCCGCTGTGTGACGGATCGCATTCCAAGCTTTGAGGGAGGCGGAGCCGCGCTGTGCGCGGCACATGGTTTTATCTGCGCGCAGGCGCGCGCGCCGCCTTGGGGCTTTGCCCCAAACCCCAAGGTATTTTTGACCAAAAGAAATTCGGATCAGAAGTCGAGGTTTTCCACGCTGAGCGCGTTCTTTTGGATGAATTCACGGCGGGGTTCGACGACGTCGCCCATCAGCTTTGTGAACAGATCATCAGCTTCGGACATGTCATCTACGGTCACTTGCAAAAGGGTGCGCGCATCCGGGTCCAGGGTTGTTTCCCACAACTGGTCTGGGTTCATTTCGCCCAGGCCTTTGTAGCGCTGCAAAGAGAGACCGCGTTCGCCTTCTTCCAGAATGGCCGCGAGCAGATCAAGGGGGCCCATGATCATCTGGTGGCGGTCTTTACGGTGCAGCGTGGCGGCTGTTCCGTAGACCTCTTGCAGGTTTTCTGTGAATTGGCCTGTGCGCCGGGCTTCGCCAGACCGCAGCATAGGGCCGTCCAAGGTGCGCATTTCTTCCACGCCGCGCAGAATGCGCGACAGGCGAATGCCGTGGTCTTGCGTGATGCGCCCTTGCCAGCCCATTTCGTATTCCAGCGCAATTAAATCAAGCCGGGCAGCCACTTTGTCGGCCACGCCTTGAAGATCGGCATCCACGGCACCGGGGACAAACGCACCCGCAATGGCGGCTTGTTCCAGAATGTGGCGGGGGTAATGCGTGGGGAAGGCGTCCACGACACGGCGTAATTGGCGCGCCTCTTCGACCACGCGGGCCAAATCAGGCCCTGCCATTTCGGCACCGCTTCCCAGCTTTAGGACAGCCCCGTCGATGCCTTGGTTGATCAGGTAGTCATCCAGGGCGGCTTGGTCTTTCAGATAAACTTCGGACTTGCCGCGGGCCACTTTGTACAAAGGTGGCTGTGCAATGTACAAATACCCCCCTTCGATCAATTCCGGCATTTGGCGGTAGAAGAAGGTCAACAGCAGGGTCCGGATGTGTGCACCATCGACATCCGCATCTGTCATGATGACGATCTTGTGGTAGCGCAGCTTGTCGATGTTGAATTCATCGCGCCCAATTCCGGTGCCCAGCGCCATCACGAGGTTGCCGATTTCCTGAGATCCAAGCATTCGGTCAAACCGGGCCCGTTCCACGTTCAGGATTTTCCCGCGCAAGGGCAGAATGGCCTGTGTCTGGCGGTCGCGGCCCGTTTGGGCGGATCCACCGGCGCTGTCACCCTCGACCAGGAAGACTTCGGTTTTTGAGGGGTCCTTTTCAGAACAGTCTTTCAGCTTACCAGCGAGGAAATTCACATCCATTGCTGTTTTGCGGCGGGTCAGATCGCGGGCTTTGCGCGCGGCTTCGCGGGCCACGGCAGCTTCGATGATCTTGGACACGATGATCTTGGCTTCGTTCGGGTTTTCTTCGAACCATTCGGACAGTTTTTCGCCAAGCAAGCCTTCGACAGCGGGGCGCACTTCAGAGGACACGAGTTTGTCTTTGGTCTGGGACGAGAATTTAGGGTCCGGGACTTTGACAGACAGGACGCAGGTCAGGCCCTCGCGGGCATCGTCACCGGTAAAGGTGATCTTTTCCTTTTTGGCGATGCCTTTGTCCTGCGCATAGCGCTGGATGACGCGTGTCAGCGCGCCGCGGAAGCCCGCCATATGCGTGCCGCCATCGCGTTGGGGGATATTGTTTGTGAAAGGCAGGACGTTTTCATGGTAACTGTCGTTCCACCAAAGCGCGGCTTCGATCCCAATGTCGTCTTTTTCACCAACCACATAGATGGGTTCTGGCATCATGCCCGTTTTGGAGCGATCGAGGTATTTTACAAACTCTTTCACGCCGCCGTCATAGTAGAGTTCGGATTTTAACGGTTCGGCGGGGCGTTCGTCTTCCAGAATGATGCGCACGCCAGAGTTCAGAAAGGCCAGTTCCCGCAAGCGGCGTTCCAGCGTTTCAAAGGAGTAATCCAAGTTCGAGAACGTATCGAGAGAGGCCAAAAAGCGCACTTCGGTGCCTGTCTCGCCATTCGCATCCCCAATCACCTCTAGGTGCTTAGTCGTGTCGCCATGTCCGAATTCCGCAGAATGGACTTTTCCGTCACGCCAAACTTTAAGCTGCAGCCAAACGGATAAGGCATTCACAACAGACACACCCACCCCGTGCAAGCCGCCGGAGACCTTGTAGGAGTTGCTGTCGAACTTACCGCCCGCGTGCAGTTGAGTCATGATGACTTCGGCGGCGGACACGCCTTCTTCTTCGTGGATGCCCACCGGAATCCCGCGCCCATTGTCACGTACAGAGACCGAGGAATCTGCGTGGATTTTGACGTTCACGTAGTCTGCGTGACCTGCCAATGCCTCGTCGATGCCGTTATCCACGACCTCGTACACCATGTGGTGCAGACCAGACCCATCATCGGTGTCACCGATATACATTCCGGGGCGTTTTCGGACAGCTTCCAACCCCTTGAGAACCTTGATGGAATCTGCGCCATACTCTTCGGGGATTTGCTCGTTCTCGGACATTGACACGCCTTGTTTTTCTTGATGCCTATTTTTAGGCTTTTTTTGCTGGAATGTCACGCGAATCAGGCAAGTTTTTATGCTGCTGCAGCCCTGCGCTCAGAGCTGCAGCGCGGGGCAAGTTAGGCAGCCCTTAATCCCAGTTTGTGGATCTTGCGTTTCCACGTGTCCACAGTGTTGGCTTTCGGATGGCTGGCCCCAGAAAACCACGTGATGCGTGTCGGCTTGATGCCGACGAAACCAAAGATTTGGCTGTTCAATTGACGGATGAGTGCGCTGCGATAGAACAGGCGCATGAACCAGTGTGGGGTGTCTGAGGTCATGATGACGCGCCCGGTTTTTCCGGTTAGCACTGGTGTTGGCAATCCCATTTTCAATGTGCGGGTATCAAAGGTGCGACCTGGCAGCAGGATGCGGTCCAACAGCCCTTTGAGTTTGGCAGGCAGACCACCCCACCACATGGGCGTCGACATGACGATATGATCCGCCCATTCGAACGATTGCAGCACTTGTTCCAGGTCTGATTCCAGTGGCTTGGGATTGGCATACCCGCCGTCGCCAAAATCCATGTCGAAATTCAGATCCGAAAGATGCACTTGTCGAATGTCGTGCCCGGCTGAGCGGGCAGCATGTGCATAGGTGTCCACAAACAGGCGGGACAGGGAGTTTTGGCCGGGGTGGCCGTTCACAAGAAGGATGCGTTTGTTTGCCATGATGAGATTCCATAATAAATGACCATGGTCAATTTAGTAGGTGATAAAAGTGACCATGGTCAATACTTAATTTGACCGCGGTCAAAAAATATGGAATAAATCTGTATGACCAGAGCCCCTCAGAAACGAACGATGCAGACCCGCGCCAAGCTTTTGGATGCGGCGGCGGATTTGATTTCTGTCAACGGTTACACAGCATTACGTGTGGAAGAGGTTGTTCTAAAGGCAGGGGTCGCGAAGGGGACGTTCTTTGCACATTTTGCGGATAAAGATCAGCTGATGAACCAGTTGATTGGCGCCGAAATGGATCGAATTTTGGATCACATAGTGGCAGGCCCCGTTCCAAAAGACGCCGATTCGATTGCCGAAGCGCTGTTACCTTTGGCAGAGTTCATGACCTGCGAGCGGTATGTTCTGGATATCATTCTGCGGTATTCCGTTGTGCCGGAAATTGAACAGATTGAACCCATTGCCCGGAACTTTGGCCGTCAAATCGAAATTTTGATGAACTGGTGCAGCACGTCCGACACATCCTTTCGCAAGGACATTGATGCAGGATTGTTGGCCGAAGGTGTGCATGCGTTTCTTTTGCAGGCGATGGCGCTGAAGTTTTGTGCCTTGCACTGTGAACTGGGCTTGCGCGAACGATTGCGGCAGTATTTGCGTGCGTGGCTGGCCCCAGTCGCCGCGTAATAGCTGCCTATTTGGCGATGCGTCAGGTAAAAGGCAGGATAAGCCCAACAACGATCAAAAGCCCGCCAGCGGTCAAGTTCATCCGACGAAGTGCAGATGGAGAGCTAATCCACCCCCGGACCCGATCAATCAGAAGCGCGAAACATAGATTGCCAATCAGGGGGACCACGACGCTTAGGGCGCAAATGACAGCGATATCCATGCGCGTGACGGCTGACAGATCAAAGAAACCTGGCAGAACGCCCATATAGAACAAAATGGCCTTGGGATTACCCAGGATGGCGGCCACGCCTGCCAGAAAGCCCGCAATCATGCCGGGCCGTGTCAGGCGGCTATCGCTTGCGATCTTGGTGTCTGCGTTTCGGATCACAGTCCAGCCAAGCCACAAAAAGAACGCGCAAGCCACCCAGCGCAGGATGGTCAAGGCGCTGTCATATTCCGATGTGATCCAGCTGAGGCCCAGAATGGCGAGCAACGGCCACACGACATCCCCAACGGCGACGCCCACCGCAAGCGGCCATGCACTTTGGAAGCCGCCTGACACTGCACGCGCCATCAGCGCAAGCCAAACCGGACCGGGGGTCAGGAACAGGATCAGAAGTGCAACGGAATAAAGGGCCAGGTCCAAAGGGTTTAGGGTCATGTTTTGGTCACCTTTGACACGCCATCTGTGTCTGTAACTTCCAAGTATTGTGCACGGGGGCCCAGTTCTGCAAACAGCTCGGGGCCTGTCCCTGTCATCCACGCTTGGGCACCAAGCGCGCAGATCTCGTCATAAAGCGCGGCCCGGCGATCTGCGTCCAAATGTGCCGCCACTTCATCAAGAAGCAGAATTGGCGCGACCGAGATGTCTTCGGCGAGCGCGCGGGCATTGGCGAGGATCAGCGACACAAGCAGGGCTTTTTGCTCTCCGGTGGAGCAATCTTTGGCGGCCACGCCTTTGGCGGCATACACCCCGTACAAATCGGACCTGTGCGGCCCAACCAAGGTGCGACCGGCAGACAAATCCCGGAACCGGCTTTCCGCCAGTGCGTCGCGCAGGTCGTCTGCGGTATCGGGCATCGTGCCCTCGGTCGATGTAAGTTCAAGTTCCGCGGTGGGAAAGGCCGTTTCGGCCCCGGCTTGGGCTTTGGCCAAACGCGCAACTGTTCGCTTTCTGGCAGCGTGGATCGCGGCACCGGCTTGGGCCATTTGGCCTTCAAGCGCTGTGTACCAATTGGGATCACGTACCATGTCTTTCAGCAATCGGTTGCGTTCCCGCATCGCTTTTTCATACGCCAACGTGTTTTCCGCGTGGCTTGGTTCAAAACTCAGCACCATGCGATCCAGAAATCGCCGCCGCCCGTCGGTGCCTTCGATCCATAAGCGGTCCATGGATGGGATCAGCCACAGAACGCGGGCAATCTTGCCCAAGGCGACTTGAGAGGCCGGTTTTTCATCAATCCGAACTTGCCGGGACGCCCCCGATTGCGACGTGCTGTCGATCTCGTGCACTTGGGTGTTTGTGTGCAGATGCCCCGACACTTTCCAACCCAAGGCTTCGGGGCGTCGCGTCATGTCTTCGGCAGAGGCGCGGCGCAATCCGCGCCCCGGTGAAAACAGAGATACTGCTTCGAGAATGTTGGTCTTACCGGATCCGTTGGGCCCAAAGATCGCCACGGGGCGGCTGTCCACGCCGATCACCGCCCGTTTGTGCGAGCGGAAATGCGACAAGGTCAAAGATGTCAGATGCAGGCTCATTCCGGGCCTCCGTTCCCCATTGTGGAAAACGGCTTAACAGTGTCAGACACGCATCGGCATGACGACATAGACAGCGCTAAGATCATTGCCTTCACGCATCAATGTGGGATCACCCGAGGAGTTGAACAGGAATACCGCGTTTTCACGATCCACCTGGCTGGCAATTTCCAACAAGTATTTGGCGTTAAAACCAATTTCCAAGCGTTCATCACCATAAGCCACAGCCAGTTCTTCTTCTGCGGCACCGCTGTCTGGCGCGTTCACGGACAAGATCAGACGATCTTCGTCCAAGGCCAATTTCACAGCACGGGACCGTTCGGAACTAACAGTTGCAACGCGGTCTACAGCACGGGCAAAGTCTGCCGCATCCACTTCCATCTTGCGGGTGTTTCCAGATGGAATGACGCGCGTGTAATCCGGGAAGGTTCCGTCAATGACTTTGGATGTCAGTGTGATGTTGGGTGTGGCAAAGCGCACTTTGGTTTCGCTGACAGATACGGCAATTTCCATATCGTCATCATCCAGCAGCTTGCGCATCTCTCCCACAGTTTTGCGGGGCACAATAACGCCAGCCATATCAGCCGCGCCTTCTGGCAGGTCAGCGTCAATCCGCGCAAGGCGGTGGCCATCGGTTGCCACACAGCGCAGCACTTGGCCGCCATCTGCGTCTGATACATGCATATAAACGCCGTTCAGGTAATACCGTGTTTCTTCTGTCGAGATCGCGAATTTCGACTTGTCGAACAAGCGCCGCAACACGGGGGCAGGGGCCGAAAAGTTTGTCGCGTATTCCGACGTTGCCATCACAGGGAAGTCTTCTTTTGGCAATGTCGCCAAAGAGAAGTTTGACCGGCCTGCTTCCACAGTTAACCGCCCTGTTGCGCTGTCCGCGGTCAGGGTGACTTGGGCGCCATCAGGCAGTTTGCGCACAATTTCATGTAACGTTGTGGCCGACACTGTGGTCGAGCCCGCCCGTTCCACCATTGCAGCGGCTTTATCCACCACTTCGATGTCCAGATCTGTGGCCCGGAAGGACACGTCAGACCCTTCGGCTTCGATCAGCACATTGGCCAAAATCGGAATGGTGTTCCGACGTTCCACGACCGATTGTGCCTGCGATACTGCTTTGAGCAGATCCGCCCGTTCGATGCTGAGTTTCATGTCCCTCTCCCCATCTTAGTTGCAGGGAGGCAAAACCTACCCCAACCTGCTGCAGGCACAAGTGTTTTCTCGCGTTTGGGTGGTTAAAGGATCAATCCGTTGCCACGTTCCGCTGTGTTCTGTTTAGGGGATACCCTTAAACGGTCAAGACCCGCCATGTATTGGCGGGCCAAGGCGTTGCGAATTGGCCCGGTTTTTAAGCTTCCAGTGCGCGACGCAGCATTTCCAGATCTTCTGCGATCTGTCCGTCCTGCACTTTCAGCTCTTCGATGCGGCGCACCCCGTGCATGACAGTGGTATGGTCGCGCCCGCCAAAGCGGCGGCCAATTTCTGGCAAAGACCGCGACGTCAACTTTTTGCACAGATACATGGCGACCTGACGTGGGCGCGCATAGCTGCGCAACCGTTTGGGACCGATCATGTCGCTTAGGCGGATGTTGTAATGTTCGGAAACCTTGCGCTGGATCTCTTCCACGGTGATCTTGCGTTCCGACGCCCGCAAAACATCGGCCAAGCAGTCTTGGGTTAGATCCATGGTGATTTCACGACCCACAAGGCTTGCGAATGCAAACAGACGGGTCAATGCGCCTTCAAGAACACGCACGTTTGTCGAAATGCGGTGCGCCAGAAATTCCAGTACGCCATCGTCCATTTGCAGCTCTGGATAGGTTAGGCGCTGTTGTTCGACCTTTGACTGCAAAATGCCCAGACGCAGTTCATAATCCGTTGGGTGCAGGTCAACCACAAGGCCACACTGAAGGCGGGATTTTACACGGTCTTCCAGATGTTTGATTTCACCGGGCGCGCGATCCGCGGAAATAATGATCTGTTTGTTCTGATCAACCAGCGCATTGAAGGTGTGAAAGAACTCTTCCTGAGTCGAATCTTTGCCCGCAATGAACTGCACATCGTCCACCATCAGCACGTCGACGGACCGGAAGATTTCTTTGAAGTCCATCATTTTGCGGTCACGCAATGCCTGTACAAAACGATACATAAACTGTTCCGCTGACAGATACATGACGTTCAAGTCGGGGCGGCGGGACTGAAGTTCCCATGCGATGGCGTGCATCAAGTGCGTTTTACCAAGGCCAACGCCGCCATACAGGAACAGTGGGTTGAACGTGACAGGGCCGCCTTCGGCGACGCGCTTTGCGGCGGCGTGGGCCAGTTCATTGGGTTTGCCCACAACAAAGGTGTCAAACGTAAATCGGCTGTCTAATGGGGCGGGGTTCATTGTGCCACCTGTATGCGGTTTTTTCGCAGTTGCTGCGCGCGCTGCTGACACGGGCCGCGCCGCGGCATTGCCATTGGCAGGCACTTTAAAGCTAAGCCGACGCACGTCGGAATTATGTGAATGCAATTCATGCAAGATAAGGTCTGCAAAATTCTGAGAGACATAGTTGCCCAAAAACGTTGTGGGTACGTCGAATACGGCAACTCCGTCCTGAAGGTCGCGAAATTTGAGTGGTTCAATCCATGTAGTGTAGTTGTTCTGCCCGACAGTCTTACGCAGCCGTTGCCGCAATTCGCCCCATTGATCTTGTGTCATTCTAGACCTTTTTATCCCACAATCAGTTGCAGTTCAGTTGTGGCCGAACTGTTTCGCCATATCCCCCAGTCACACCTTCCCTTGGCAATCAAACGCAGTTGATCGCTTTGGTCGGACGTGACCATGCCGCTTAGATGTGCGTGAAAGCTACTTGTATAAGTCGCAGCCCCGACCATCTTTGTGCCATATCAACAGGGCTACCTTTGCCAATCAGCAGATTTGGTAGCAAACAAAGAGACCTAGACCGTTCTAGTCGTCTCTTCTTTCGGATTTTCTAACGCCAATTCCCCAATAGCGATAAGCCCCCGAGCCTGTCCCCCAAGTATTCCGCGACGCGAGTCGCTGGAATAGAGGTAACAAGTTCGCGAAGGGTGCATCAACATATCTTCAAACTTGACTCGGTCATTTCTGAAAAAGAATCTCTCAATAAAAGCAGATATGGTCAAAAAAATAAGGCGCCGCCCGGGGGCAACGCCTTCGTACTTAAGCAACTTTTAGCGTGTTAGCCCAGAGACTTTACGCGGGCGTTCAAACGAGAGATTTTTCGCGCTGCTGTGTTCTTGTGGTAAACACCTTTGGTCACGCCGCGCATAAGCTCTGGTTGTGCTGCGCGAAGTGCCGCCGTTGCGGCATCTTTGTCACCAGAAGCGATTGCTTCTTCGACTTTGCGCAGCTGCGTGCGAATCCGCGAACGACGTGCTTTGTTGACGGCGAAGCGCTTTTCGTTCTGACGAGCGCGTTTTTTTGCTTGGGGCGAATTTGCCATGGTGCGAGTTTCCTAGCCTTTGTTCATATCAATCATCGCGATGCGACGCCCAAAGGCCTACCGGATCCGATCACCGGTTTTCTCTTGCCTAAGCGGGCACCACACGCATGTCTGACGCGGCGTATAAGGCGGGCGGGATCAAAAGGGAAGCGATTCTTTGAGTGCTTTGAGGTGTTCCGGGCCGGGTACTTTTATGGGCCACGTTGCTGTGCCGCAAAAGACCCGTTTGAGAGAACGCGTCATGGCACCGAAGAAGGACGAAGGCGTTAAGCATCTGATGGGTGCGGTAAGGTCCCAACTGCGTGACGGGATTGAAGCATGTAAGTACATGTACTATGTCACGTCCATGACTTACGATGACGTGTGCGTGACACAGACATTGCGTTCAGCAGCCCGGTTGCTGACACGGCAATACGAAGAGGCCCTTCGGCCGACGGGCCTGACGGCCAGCCAATATACGATTCTGCATGCGCTCAAGAAGGCAGGCCCGCTTGGGCCAAGCGATCTTGGTCAGGCATTGGCTTTTGAGCAAACCACCGCGACACGATTGCTTGCGAAGATGGACTCTCAGGGGCTTATTGAATTCATTGCGCACAAACATGATGCGCGTCGTCGGCTTGCCCGTCTGACGGACCTGGGTGAACAGACATATTCGAAAGCGTACCCCCTTTGGAAACTTGCCCAAAAAGAGACACTTCAGCGCATTTCGGGGGACGCGTGGCACGTAACCCGGGACGCGCTCAAGAAAATTTCTCGGGGATAAATTGATCCAAACCACTTGGTGATCCATATACCTTACAAATAAACATGCATATACATGGAGATTGTAATGTGGACTTCTACTCTTGTGACGTCTGTGACGTTGATCCTGGCAACGACTTGGATACTTGGGGCCGTCTGTTGGTTGTTGTGGGATGCGGCAAAACGCGTTGATACCGAACAGGCAAAGCATACAGCGCGCACGACAATAACGGTGCTTTTGGTCTGGGCGTCGGGCGCTGTCCTGCTGGCGGCATCGGTCGAATTGAACTTCATGGTGTTCTTGCCAACAGCCGTTATCCCGATCTCACTTGGAACCTGGGCGCTGTTACAGCCCCGCATGATCGAGCTTTTGTCGCGTGTGCGTCTTGCGCCTTTGATCGCCGTTCAATTTTATCGAAACGCTGGGGCCATTTTTCTGTATCTCTATTTTGCAACGGAAACGCTGTCTTGGGGATTTGCAAGAAACGCCGGCTGGGGAGATGTACTGACGGGCATGCTGGCTTTGCCAGTCGCATGGGCCGTTTGGAAAAACATCCGCGGAGCAAGCGTTTTGATTGTTGTATGGTGTGTGATCGGGATTGGTGATCTTATCCTCGCGCCGCTGTCTGCGCAGATTTATGGTGCGGAACGACTGGTCGATTTCCCGATCAACACTGTGCCGCTTTTCTTGGGGCCGCCGCTTGGAATTCTGCTGCACATCTTCGTTCTTCGGGTCTGGTGGCTGCAGCGTAGTCAGTTTGGCTTGGGTGC
>CALHST010000002.1 GCA_938038825.1 uncultured Paracoccaceae bacterium
TTCTGTATGGGATTTCCATCATTGCCATGATCGTGATGGCTGCGTCTGCAGCTGGGACGGCGTGGGTGATGGAAAAGATCATCGACGTGATGACAAATCCCGGAGATCGCGGCGCGGTTTTTGGTGTGGCTGGTATCGTGATCGCGTTGTTTGTTGTCAGAGGAATCTCTAGTTACACACAATCCTATTTTCTGGGCAAAGCCGGCAACCGTGTGGTCGCCATGCAGCAAGAGCGGCTGTATCGTAAACTACTGCGCCATGGTGTGGCCTTCTATAAATCCATGGAATCGTCCGATCTTTTGATGCGTTTCACACAAGGGGCTCAAGGGGCACGAAATTTGGTCGACACACTTGTTGTCGGCTTTATCCGTGACGCGTTCACCATGCTGTTTTTGCTGGCAGTTATGGTGTACCAGCAACCCCTTTTGTCAGCCTTCTGTTTGATTGTGGGCCCCCTAGCCTTCTTTGGCGTCCGCTTCTTGCTCAAACAGGTCCAGGCCATCATGAAAGGTCAGATGCTGTCTTTGGCTGAGATCATCAAAGTTATTCAGGAAACCTCTGCCGGTATTGAGATCGTTAAAGTCTTTGGGCTGGAAAGCCGCATGATTGGCCGGATGGACGGTGCGATCAAACAGGTTGAAACGCGGGCAAACCAGATCCGCAAACTGGAATCCATTACCAGCCCCTTGATGGATGTCTTGGCAGGCTGTGCCATTGCGGGGGTGGTTGTTGTCAGTGCGTTGGGCATTGGCACGGGTGAGCCTGCGACCCCGGGACAGTTGATGTCCTTTGTGACAGCGCTTTTGATGACTTATGAGCCGGCCAAACGGGTTTCGCGGATGCGGGTTTCAATCGAAACCTATCTGGTCATGGTCACGATGATTTTTGATCTTCTTGATGAGGAAGAGGACCTGCAAGAGCGCGCGGATGCGGTGGAACTAAAAAACGGCGACGGGCGCGTTGAATTTCGCAATGTCAGCTATGGCTACCGCGAGGGTGTTCCAGTTATCAATAATATGGATGTCGTGTTCGAGGCCGGTAAAACGACGGCGTTGGTTGGTCAATCCGGCGGTGGGAAGTCCACAATGGCAGGGTTAGTCATGCGCTTTTTTGACCCTGAAACCGGGTCTGTGTGGATCAACGGCCAAGATGTCCGCGATGTGACTTTTGACTCATTGCATTCCAAGATGTCCTATGTGGGGCAGCACACGTTCCTTTTCGCAACCACTGTGATGGAAAACCTGCGGTGTTCAAAGCCCAACGCCAGCGATGACGACGTCATTGCCGCAGCCCAAGCCGCCAATGCTCATCAGTTCATCACGGAGTTGCCACAAGGTTATGACACGCCAGTTGGCGAAAACGGCACTTTCCTGTCAGGTGGACAAAAACAACGCATTGCGATCGCCCGGTCCATTTTGCGCCAATCCGAAATCCTGTTGCTGGATGAGGCCACATCTGCATTGGACACTGAATCCGAAGCCCTTGTAAAAAACGCGCTGCAAAAGCTGACGCAAGGACGCACGACCATTGTAATCGCACACCGTTTATCCACTATTCTGGAGGCGGATCAGATCTTTGTCGTACAGGCCGGTCAGGTCATCGAAAAAGGTACTCCACAAGACTTGCTTGCAGCAAATGGAGCGTTCCGTCGCCTGTTTGAACACCAGTTCAAGGATGGGGTGGATACACCGGTACAAGATACGCCCGGGACTGCTGCATAACCTTGCTCCTTTGGTCTGTGATGCCTATCACGCTCTTCATTATTTCATTCGCCCAAGATTGGTATCCTTGTCATGTCTGATGTCGTCTTTGATTTGACCGAGGTGTTTAGCGCCTCGACCGGGAAATTGCGCTTTTACGGTATCATGCGTGTGGTACAGGAAATCGGAAAAGAGCTGGTGCGCCAGAATGCACCTGTTCGCTATGCGATTTTTTCCTATGCGCATCGTGGATTTCTGGAAGTCCATCCCGTCATGCGAGACGATGGCAGTATTGACTTGGATGTCCCTCTTGGGATCCCCGAGATGCGGGTCCGTCCACCCTATCGGCGTAAGTCATTTCTGGCCAAGATGGGTGCCGCATTGGCGAACCCTATTCTGAGACAGCTTAATGGCCACGCATGGCGCAAGGCTGATGTCACCCGCCCGCGTTTGGATATGTCGGGCAAAACACTTATCTCGGCGGCACGTCCAAAACTGATTGTGGACGTGATTGATACTCTGGAAAAGCAGGGCGAGGCATTTGATCTGATTGCGTTATTGTATGATCTGATCCCTTTGCACCCACAGTTTGGGCATAAATCGGCTTATTTCCCGGGTAAGTTTCTGGACGACAACCATCTTGTGATCAACAAAGCGCATCAGCTTTTGGCAATTTCTGAATTTACCAAATCTGAAATTCTGGCATTTTCAGAAAACGGTGTCTTGCCCCCAACACCACCCATCACAACGATCCCTTTGGTACATGAATGCGCGCCAGGGGATGCCCCTGCCACGATCACATTACCCCAAAGCCCGTACCTTCTGACAGTCGGCGCGACTATTGGACGTAAAAACCTGCAAGCCTCTCTTGAAGCGCTTTTACTGTTACAACAGCAGGGGAAAACGGTGCCCACCTTGGTCATTGCTGGTGCGCCACGTAAAAC
>CALHST010000003.1 GCA_938038825.1 uncultured Paracoccaceae bacterium
TGGCAACGGCCAATCCTGCGCAGTATAAGCCGATGTCACCAAACCCAAAGGTAAGTTCGGACACAGGCGGCGCATTTCTGCCATTGCGTGCGGATTGAAGGACATGACAGTCAAAGGTCCGGCATAGGCGTCTATTTGCACCGCAACAGCCTGTTCCAGTAGACCCACATCTGGCCCCATCCCGCCATCCTGATCTTTAATTTCGATCAGCAAAGGGACTTTCCCATCCACCAGCGCCAAAACTTCTTGCAATGTGGGAATGCCCTCTGTGCCGCCGGTCAGGGGCACAGCCCCCAAAGCATCGGATTTGTGGCGCTGTATGGGGCCTGTTTGGCCAGTGAGACGATCCAGATCATAGTCATGAAACACCATCGCGGCACCATCCGCGCTGAGTTGAACATCAATCTCGATGCCATAGCCATGATCCATCGCCGCACGAATCGCCGCCCGGCTGTTTTCCGGACGACCGTCGGTAACGTCATGTAAGGCCCGATGCGCAAGCGGGGCCTTCAAGAACTCTGTCGGCAGCGGGGTCATATCAGTTCGAAGATGCCTTCAATTTCGACGGCTACACCCAATGGCAATGCGCCCGCAGACACCGCAGATCGCGAGTGACGGCCCGCCTCTCCCAATGCATCAACAAGAAAATCGGACGCGCCATTGATGACTTGGGGCTGCTGCGTGAAATCCGGCGTCGAATTCACAAACCCCGTCAGCTTCACAACACGCTTTAGCCGATCGATATCTCCACCACAGGCCGCTTTGACCTGCGACAACAAGCTTAGCGCACACAGTTTTGCCGCTGCGGCACCCTCTTCCACGCTCAGATCGCCGCCAACCTTGCCAGTAACAGGGCCATCCCCGGTGAGTGGAATCTGGCCCGATACGAACAGCAGCTTGTCCACTTGGACAAACGGAACGTAATTGGCCGCCGGGGCATTGGCATCGGGAAGCGTGATCCCTTTTTCCGCAAGCATCGCAGCAATAGACATCTATGTGGTCTCCTGAAAAGTCGAATTCCCCCATACGCTATAGGCTTTTTCACCAAGCGCAATCCGTAAGAGACCGCGTCGCGTTACGACTCTCGGAATGCCCGGTTGAAGTAATCCATAAGCGGCTTGACCAGATAAGACATGGGGGAGCGTTCATCCGTACGAATATACGCCTCTACTGGCATGCCGGGGATCAGGCTGACGTCTTGACCCAGGCGATCGATTTCGCCCGGCGCAAGTTCGATTTCAGCGCGATAGAATGTTGACCGGGTGGCTTCGTCCTCGAACGCATCCGCAGACACTACGGCCACTTTGCCGATCAGTTCCGGTGTCGTGCGCTGATCCAGCGCAGAGAACCGCAAATTCACGTCCTGTCCAACCAGAACCTGATCAATATGAACCGGCTCAACCTGCGCTGCGATCACCAAGGGTCGGTCTTGGGGAACCAAGAACAACACAGGTTCCGCCGCTTGCAATACAGATCGCACAGCCTGAACTTCCATGCCATAGACGATGCCCGAGACGGGCGCGCGAATTTCCAGCTTGCTCAGATCTTCAAGCAAGGCAGAGCGTTGTTCACGCAATTCCAACTCGCGAAAGCGCAATTCCCGCAGCTGCGTGATCGCGTCTTCACGGAGTTGCGTACCAAGCTGCAGCGTTTGAATTTCGATTTCCGTGACACGGGTTTCGGCTTGGGCACGGTTTGCGGCCAATTCACCCAATTGCCCTTGCAGGTTGGCTGCATTTCGACGCAACGCCAACAAGTTTCCGGCCTGCGCCAAACCTCGGTCAAAGAGGCTTTGTTGCGCTTCCAGTTCTTGGTTGATCAAAGAACGCTGCTCGTCCAAAGACACAACTTGTGCGTCAATCCCTTCGATCTGGTTCGCGATCTGGATCTGCTGCTTATCAAGCTGTTCGCTTTCCTTGGACATCGATTCAACGCGCGCGTTGAACAGGTTCAACTGGCCGGTCATCAATTCTTTGATATCCGGATCCTTGTCACCCGCTTCGATCACTTCGTCCAAGAAGGTCACTTCAGTGCGCGAGTCGCGTTCCGCCTCTAAGCGGCCCCGCCGGGCAAGAATTTCATATAATTGGCCTTGGACAATGGTTAGTTCAGACGTCAGGCGCGTGGCGTCCAATTCGATCAGAACGTCGCCCGCTTTGACAAGATCGCCTTCTTCTACCGAAATTTTCGCAACAACCCCGCCTGTGGGATGTTGCACAACTTGGCGATTGCGCTCAACTTCAATCTTGCCAGATGCGATGATCGCACCTGCAATTTCCGTTGTGACGGCCCAGGTTCCAAACCCACCAACCAGTACAAACAGACTCGAGAATCCTAATATCAAAGGCCATCTTGCAGACCAGCGGTCATCCGTGCTCATGTTACGCCTCCTTTATCGGCAGGGCTGTTCGCCAGTTCTTTGTGGTTACGAACTGTCGCTTTCAACACTTCGTCTTTTGGCCCAAAGGCCATGCGCATACCGTTTTCGATCACCAGCAGAACATCACATTCCTGAATTGCATTCGGACGGTGCGCCATAATCATGACCGAACGTTTTTCGGCCTTCAAAGCCCGGATCGCCTGGTTCAAAGCTTGGTTACCGATGTTGTCGAGATTCGAGTTTGGCTCGTCCAGAACGATGATCACAGGATCATCATACAAGGCGCGTGCAAGACCAATCCGTTGTACCTGACCACCTGACAAGCGGCTTTGGCCTTCGCGGATCTGGGTATCATAGCCCTGCGGCAGATCCAAGATCATTTGGTGCGCCGCAGCCTTTTTGGCGGCAGACACCACCTTGGCTGCGTCCGGCTTATCGGCAAGACGTGCAATGTTTTCCGCAATCGTACCGTCAAACAATTGCACACGTTGTGGCAAATACCCAATCAAGCCGCCCAATGTTTCGGATTCATATTGATCCAAAGCCGCGCCGTCCAAACGAATAGATCCACCAGCCGGGCGCCAAAGCCCGGTAATTGCGCGCGCCAACGTTGATTTCCCGCATCCCGAAGGGCCAATCACGCCCAGCGCCTGACCCGGTTCAAGGATGAAGTTCAGTGACTTCAAGGACGCCTGACGTTCACCGGGCGGCAGAACTGTCAGACCTTTGGCTTCCAGCTTCGCGCGCGGTTTTGGCAGGGCTGTACGCTGTTCCCTTGGGGCAACTTCTGTGAGCAGCTGCTCCAGATTGCTCCACCCCTTCATGGCACGTTGAACCACGGCCCACTGACCAACGGCCAATTCGATGGGCGCAAGGGCACGACCCAGCAAAATAGAACCGGCAATCATCGCGCCCGGCGTTAGCTCACCCTGCAAAACAAGCCAAGCGCCAAGACCCAACATGGCCGACTGCAGGAACAAGCGGATCGACTTTGTCATGGACGAAAAACCGCCCCCGACGTCAGTCGCTGCAATGCCTTCTTCCAGTGCTGTTCTACGCGAGTTGTTCCAACGCCGGAACGCCGCATCTTCCATCCCCATGGATTGCAGCATCTCGGCTTCTGTCCGCATTTGGCTGGACATTTGGCTGGCCTGCATCTCGGCAGAGCTGGCCCGCATTTGCGGCCCACGAGACATCAGTTGGTTTGCCACTGTAATTGTGATCAAGATCGACCCACCCAGTACGGCGAGCCAACCCATCAACGGGTGGAATAGGAAAATGCCAGCTAAGAATACTGGCGTCCACGGCATATCGAAAACGGCCATAAGAACGGGCGCTGTCATCAAACGACGCACCGATTCCAGATCCTGCAGCCCACTTTCTGTGCGCGTGTCGGGTGCCAAAGCCGCTTTTCGGGTGACAGCTTCGAAAACGCGCTGGTCCAATTTGGCTTGGAAACGGGCCCCAACCCGCCCCATAACGCGGCCCCGCACAAACTCCATCAAGCCCATGATACCATACAGGAAAACCACAATCAGCGAGAGCGCGATCAGGGTTTCTTCGGACTGGGATCCAAGGACACGGTCATAGACCTGCAGCATATAGATCGGACCGGTCAACATCAGAAGGTTCGCAAAAAAGCTGAACGTGCCGACCGCCCAGTAAAGCGATCTGCTTTCCTTGCGCGCCATGCGCATTTCTTCTTTGCCGTTTGGTCTTTGGGCCATGCTCTGCTCCATGCCTCTGTTTGAGAGGCGTCATTTGGGTGTTTTTACGCACAGGAATTAATCTAATGCAAACGAGATACCAATAAAGCAACAGCGGTTCACAGCCGATTGCAGTGGTGTGTCCGGATTAAGTCACTATATAGGATGAAATACGTTATTCTCCCGAGGCTGCCCCTTGTTGTCTTCCATCCCCTTTAAGGCTGGCGTTACACGTCTGGCCCCAGTCATTTTCCTTCTTGCACTTACGGCCTGCGGCCCCGGCCAAGATTTGGCCCCCGGGGACGGCTTTAATGACCCATACGAACAACGGAATCGTAAGGTTCATGCATTTAACCGTGGACTTGACCGGGCGCTCGTGCGTCCTGCCGCCAAAGGTTACACAAATATCTTACCAGATGGTGTCGAAACGGCCGTTGGTAACGTTGCCGGAAACCTTGGCGAACCTGCGGATATGACAAATTCATTGCTGCAAGGTGACTTTCGCGGCCTTGGCAATGCCAGCTTGCGTTTCTTGATCAACTCAACGTTCGGGATTGTTGGCATCTTTGATGTCGCCACGGATTGGGGTGTTCCGCAACATGACACCAATTTCGGCGAAACCTTGCATGTGTGGGGCGCGGGTGAAGGGGCTTATATCGAACTTCCTGTCGCGGGCCCGTCGACCCAACGAGATGCAATTGGGCGTGTTGTGGATCTGTTCACAAATCCGCTTAGTTATATTATCGACGACCCAGAATCCTACATCCCGCCAACCGCATCGGCGGCTGCACGCCTTGGTGATCGTGGGCGATTTGCAGATACTGTGGATTCGATCTTATATGAAAGTGCAGACAGCTATTCTCAGGCCCGCCTGATTTATCTGCAAAACCGACGGTTCGAACTTGGGCAAGAAGACGAGTCCGCAGATATCGATCCGTTTGAACTTGATACCGAAGGGTTTTGACCATGAAACGTCGTGATTTTGTTCTTGGCCTTGGTGCCACAACTGCATTGCTTCCCCATGCCGGATTTGCGTTGACGGAATCCAGTGCCTCTGCTTTGATCAACAGCCTTGTGACTGACATCAACAAAGTCATCGCATCGGGCAAATCCGAAGGCGGAATGATCAAAGATTTTGAAAGGATCTTCGCCCGTTACTCTGACACTTCCTACATCTCCGCCTATGCCTTGGGCGCAGATGGCCGGCGTGCTTCAAACGGTCAAAAGCGGGCGTTCTCGAAGGAATTCCAATCCTATGTCGCGCGCAAATACGGCAAACGCTTCCGCGAATTCGTTGGCGGGCGTCTTGAAGTCAAGGGCGTGAAGAAAGTCAAAAAATGGTTCGAAGTCAGCACCGTGGCCAAGTTAAAAGGCCAATCGCCGTTTGACGTGACCTTTCAAGTGTCCAACCGCGCTGGCAAAGACCTGTTCTTTAATATGTTCATTGAGGGCATCAACCTGTTGTTGACGGAACGCACCGAAGTTGGCGCATTGCTAGATCGCAATGGAGGTGACATCGACAAGATGATCACTGCATTGAAGAAAATCGGCTGAAACCACAAAAGCAGCACAGTCAAAAGCCCGGCGCTTGATAGGCGCCGGGCTTTTTCTATCGGTTGTCGCTTTGGATCCCGGTGTTGCGTGATCGGCCGGACGTGTTTTCAGCCCCACTTCCGAAAATGTCGCGCAGTACTTGGTTGATAATCCCGCCGCGGCCATCGTTGTTGGACGGATTGTCGGAAATAGCAGGTCTGGCCCGGTTCGGGGTGACAATTGTCTGCGGTTGTCCTTGTGGCTCCAACATGGGCAAGGGCTTCGCCCCAACGCCTTCGTGCACACCAATCATCACCTCGCGCCAGATATCAGCAGGTAAGCCGCTGCCGGTCACACCCGTCAGAGGGGTGTTGTCGTCATACCCCATCCAAACGCCCGCGACATAATCCGCCGTGAACGCAATGAACCATGCATCACGCGCTGCTTGTGTGGTGCCGGTTTTGCCAGCGATCTGGCGGCCCTCAAACTGGGCGCGGGATCCTGTCCCAGATTCCACAACTTTTTCCATCATCCAGATCAATTGCCGCGCAGATTTATCCTGGATGACCCGTTCCCGGATCCCACCTGCCGCTGTCATCACAGGCTCGGGATCTCCGGCCATATTCAAAGCCTCTAGCCCATAAGGAATAACCGCGGACCCACCGTTCAAAATGCCCGCATATGCGCCTGTCATTTCCAACAACGTGCTTTCTGATGCCCCCAGTGCCAACGCCGGACCATCCGCAAGATCACTGTTAATGCCAAACAGGCTCGCAACCAGACGCACTGTCTCGCGCCCGACTTCCTCGGACAATTTCACAGCTGGAATGTTCAACGAATTGCGCAAGGCATCCACCAAAGTCACCGCGCCACGGAATTGCCGGTCGTAATTCGCGGGGCACCACAACCCCGACCCCGGTGTTTCAATGCAGTATCTCTCGTCCGCAATCATATCCAGCGGGTTGCGACCAAGATCGAGCGCCGCAGCATAGATGAACGGCTTGAACGCGGACCCTGTTTGTCGCTTGGCCTGAGTTGCCCGGTTGAAAGCCCCGGTGACCTTGGTCTTGCGTCCACCGACCATGGCCCGCACAGCGCCGTCCGCACTCATGACCACCACAGCCGCTTGCGCTTTGGATGATTTACTGACCTTTTCGTCGAACACCTTTTTTAAACCCGCTTCAGCTGCCGCCTGGATGCGTTGATCAATGGTTGTCTTCACAATCACATCGGCTGTGCTGTCACGAATAATGAATTCAGGGGCTTCGGAAATGACCCAATCCGCGAAATACCCCCCCGCTTGCGCCTCTGCCGCTTCGGATAATGTTGCGGGGTTGGCTTGTTCGCGCTGCGCCTGTTCGGATGTCAGATAGCCTTGCTCTCGCATCAATCGCAAAACCGTAGCCGCGCGATTTTGAGACCGTTCCAAATTGCTTGTCGGTGCTGTGACAGAGGGAGACGTCAACAAACCTGCCAACATCGCCGCTTCGGCAGGCCGCAAAGCCGACGCTGGCTTGGCGAAATACCGTTGCGCTGCCGCCTCTGCGCCATAAGCCCCACCGCCCATATAGGCTCGGTTCAGGTAAATCGACAGGATGTCGTTCTTGGAATATTTCAACTCCATCGCCAAAGCAAAGATCGCCTCTTTCGCTTTGCGTTGGATAGATCCACGCCGACAATCCGCAATATAGTCGCTTTCGCTGTCCCAATCGGATGGTTTATAAGGCACACCAAGACACAACAGTTTCGCTGTTTGTTGCGTGATGGTCGACCCCCCATGCCCCTGCAACGGGCCACGCCCTTCGCGCAAGTTGATCCGAACCGCGCTGGCAATCCCACGTGGGCTCAGACCAAGGTGCCGGAAGAACCGCTTGTCTTCTGTGGCCACAACCGCGTTGACCAAATGTGGACTGACGCTTTCTGTTGTGATTGCCCCCCCATATTGATCCCCGCGCCAGGCAAACACATCGCCATAGCGGTCTTGCAACGTAACAGATCCGCGGGCACGTCCATCCAACAACGCGGTCACATCTGGCAACGTGGTGTACTGATATCCCACCACCAATGCCAAAATTACACATGCTACCAAAGCCACACGCGACGTGATCTTCCAGATCAGGCGCAAGATCCACCGTAAGATCGCGCCAAAAAACCCAGTGATCCCGCCCCGGCGCGGCCGCGCCGCCTTGCGGCTTTGCTTGCGGGTTTTTCGAGCGGCAGGTTTCCGCTTCTTTGCAGGCTTGGACACACGTTTGTCGGCCACCAAGGGCTTCCTGCGGCGTGGTGAATCACTCATTTTCGACCTCTGCTCGGCCTGTGTTGGCCGCATTTTGGCTTAACTTAACCCCTGCTGACCCCAAGTGCAGCCGCGATTTCGCACATTTTTTAGAGTCAAAACTGCTCATTTATTAATCATCAAAACACTGTCGCTCACTTTTTAATCGTTCGAACGGGGAATTGTCGTTGAATCCGCTCTCCGCTCTCTGCTTTTAACGTCTGCTTTGTTTTTTCTGCACCTGCAACATCGCAGCCATGCTGCCAAAAGATAAGGGGACAGTGGTGAAGCTGATAATCGCAACAATTAAACCGTTCAAACTGGAAGAGGTCCGCGAAGCGCTGACTGAAGCCGGAGTGCGCGGAATGATGGTCACCGAGATCAAGGGCTTTGGCTCACAGTCCGGTCACACCGAAATTTATCGAGGCGCAGAATACGCCGTGAATTTCGTGCCCAAAGTGAAAGTCGAAGTCGTCGTACCTGCCTCAATGGCAGATCAGATCGTCGAAACCATCACAACCACAGCTCAAACCGGCAAAATCGGCGACGGCAAAATCTTTGTGCTCGACGTGGACCAAGCGGTTCGTGTGCGCACAGGCGAAACAAACGAAGACGCGCTGTAAGCCGCGCCAAGGTTCAAGGGGACACACCTAAGATGAAAATGCTCAAAACACTGACCGCGGCTGGCGCGCTGGGACTTTTACCCGCTGCAGCCTTTGCACAAGATGCGGCGGCACCCGATATTCAACCCTATATTCTGACGACCCTGTTGTTCCTGATGGGTGGCTTTCTGGTGTTCTGGATGGCCGCAGGGTTTGCCATGCTGGAAGCAGGCCTTGTTCGGTCCAAAAACGTGGCCATGCAGCTAACCAAGAACGTGGCGCTGTTTTCACTGGCAGCCATCATGTACTGGCTGATCGGCTTTAATCTGATGTATCCCGGCGACGGCTGGAGCATTGCGGGCTGGGTTGGTCCGTTCTTTGCAATCACATCGCTGGAACCTGTTGGGCTAGACGCAGCTGATGCTGCATTGGACTATGCCTCTGTCGGGTCTGATTTCTTTTTCCAATTGATGTTTGTGGCCGCAACCGCGTCCATCGTGTCCGGCACACTGGCCGAGCGCATCAAACTGTGGCCGTTCCTGTTGTTCGTCTGCATTCTGACAGGTGTGATGTACCCAATCTCTGGCTCTTGGCAGTGGGGCGGCGGCTGGTTGTCCGAAGCTGGTTTCTCGGACTTCGCGGGTTCCACCATTGTGCACTCTGTTGGTGGCTGGGCAGCTTTGGCGGGCGCCATTGTTCTGGGTCCACGGCTTGGTAAATACAACAAAGACGGCAAAACCATTCCTATGCCGGGTTCCAACCTTGCTCTGGCGACTTTGGGTACGTTCATCCTTTGGTTGGGTTGGTTCGGCTTTAATGGTGGATCGCAACTGGCGATGGGGACTGTGGGTGACGTGACGGACGTCTCGCGCATCTTTGCCAACACCAATATGGCGGCGGCCGCCGGTGCTGTGACCGCTCTGATCCTGACGCAGATCCTGTACAAAAAGCCTGACTTGACGATGATCCTGAACGGCGCATTGGCGGGCCTCGTGTCGATCACGGCAGAACCGTTGGCACCAACATTGTTTGGCGCACTTTGGATTGGCGCCGTGGGTGGTGTGATTGTTGTCCTGACTGTTCCAATGCTGGACAAATTCAAGATCGATGACGTTGTCGGCGCGATCCCAGTGCACTTGATTGCGGGTATCTGGGGCACCATCGCTGTGTGCTTCTATAACAGCGACGCGTCGTTGGGCACACAGATCACCGGCATTCTGGCTTATGGTATCTTCACCTTTGTGATCAGCCTGGTGCTGTGGTTCATCTTCAAAGCCACCATGGGCATCCGCGTGGACGAAGAGGCCGAAATCAACGGGCTCGACATGGCGGAACTGGGCATGGAAGCTTACCCGGAATTCTCAAAAGGCTGAGGTCTTCCTTCCTCTCGGCACACCTTGCCCGGGCGTTCGCGCTCGGGTTTTTTTATGCTCTGTAAGAAAGCGGAGCGGCTGCGCCGCACACGATCCATAGTGTTGGATGAGGGGCGTTGCCCCTCAAACTCCCCAAGGTATTTCAGACCAAAAGAAAGAGTGGTGCAGATCCCGGGAACGACGTGTGTTTAAACGCCGCAGTCGATGATCGCTTGTGCAAGGATTGGGACTTTTTGTGCGTTCAGGCCTGCGATGTTCATGCGGCTGTCACCGACCATATAGACCCCATAATCAATGCGTAATTTTTCGACCAAGTCCGGTGTAGTGCCAAGGCGCGAGAACATGCCGCGATGTTGGGCTAGAAACGCAAAACGGTCTGACCCGGCCAGACGTTGCAATTCATTGGCAAGATCCTGGCGCAAGGATAGCATCGACAGTCGCACAGCTTCCAATTCCGTTTGCCAATCGGCGCGCAGGCCGGGATCGGTCAGCACAGTGGTGACAATGCGCGCGCCGTGATCTGGCGGGAAGGAATAATTCTGACGGTTGAGGTATTCCAAAGTGCTTTGATTCAAAGGCCTTGCACTGGACGAACCGACAAGCATCAAGATACCTGTGCGTTCCCGGTAGACACCAAAATTTTTGGAACAGCTGGCCGCTACTAGGACATTGGGCAAGGACGATACGAGTTTACGGGTTGCTGCTGCGTCTTCCTCGAGCCCATCGCCGAAGCCTTGATAGGCGATATCCACCATGGCGGTCGCACCAGATGCCTGCAAGGACGCGATAACGGCGTCCCATTCAACAGAATTCAGATTGGCTCCGGTGGGGTTGTGGCAGCACCCATGTAACAACACCAAATCACCGGGGCCTGCTGTGCTGATATCATCAAGCATGGCTTGTGTGTCCACGCCACGGCTGTCTGCATCGAAATAGCGGTAGGGCACCACTTCGAGGCCCAGATAATTCAGGATCGACAGGTGATTGGGCCATGTGGGGTTGGACACAAAGACGCGTGCTTTTGGGTTGGCCATCTTTACCAGCTCAAAGGCCTGACGACAGGCGCCGGTTCCACCGGGTGTGGCCACAGCCGCAATTTGGTCGCGTGGCACGGCCTCGCTCAGAACCAGATCAATCATCGCATCTGCAAAAGCAGGATCCCCGGCAAGCCCGGTATAGGATTTGCTGTCCTGCGTGTCCCAAACGATCTGCTCTGCGGCTTTGATGGCACGCATCACCGGTGTGTTGCCATCCGCATCTTTGTAAACACCGACACCCAGATCAATCTTGGTTTCGCGCGGGTCGTCGCGAAACATTTTGATCAACGCCAGGATCTTGTCAGGGGCCTGAGGGGATAGCGTGTCGAACATCATGCGTCTCCGGTCGCAATAGGAAGTGTCGGGAATTGGCCCCATTCGGCCCAGCTGCCATCATAGACAGACCAATCGGTTTTGCCGATGCGTTCCAGCGCCAAAGCCAGGATGGCAGCAGTGACCCCTGACCCACATGTGGTGATGACGGATTTACCAAGATCGACGCCCGCTGTTTCGAATACCGCACGGATGCAACCAGCGTCTTTCAACGTGTTATCGGGGTTCAACAATAATGAGAACGGAACATTCTTGCTTCCCGGGATGTGGCCCGCGCGCAGACCTTCCCGTGGTTCTGGTGCCTCTCCGCGAAAACGGGCCGCTGCACGGGCATCCACAATCTCGGCATCTTCCAGTTTGGCAGCTTGGCTGACTTGGGTCACATCGCGCACAAAGTGGTTTTGCACCCGCACGATCATGTGCCGATCCCGGATAACCGGTGCCAGATCTTCGACCGGATGGCCCTCGGCCTGCCATTTGGGCAAGCCACCATCCAGAACAGCCACATTCATGTGACCCATCAACTTGAACAGCCACCACACACGGGCCGCGGATAACAAACCGGCACCATCATAGACCACCACTTGATGGCCATCCCCCACACCCATTGCACGCATGCGCGACATGAATTTTTCCGGAGGAGGCGCCATATGCGGCAGGTCAGAGCGCAGATCTGCGATCTCGTCAATGTCAAAGAACCGGGCTCCTGGAATGTGGCGCGCGTCATAGTCCGCCCTTGGGTCGCGGCCCGCATCGGGCAGGTACCAGGACCCATCCAAAATTCGCAGATCGGGATCATTCAAATGCGCTGCCAGCCACGTCGTGGATACAAGCGTTTTGGGATCGTCGGACATGACAGAAGACTCCAGAGAATGGCCCCAAGAAAATCCGCGCATGCTTACGCCGCAATGCAGCCCAAAGCAAGGGTACACAATCGACGAGAGGCCAACGCATCTGACGGCCATGGCGGCCACAAGACAGGAGTTTGTCCCACAATGTTTC
>CALHST010000004.1 GCA_938038825.1 uncultured Paracoccaceae bacterium
CCGCGCATTTCAATGAATTGCTTCACCCGCGCTTCCGGGAAAATGGTCGTCAAATGATCCGCCCAGTCCGACAGCGTCGGGGTTTCGCCGGGCAAAGCAGGCAGTTTGCCATCCAGGAAATCACGGAACGACATGCCCAGCGCATCCACGTAATCCCCATCACGATAGACAAAATACATCGGCACATCGAGCGCATAATCCACCCATGCGTCAAACCCAAAACCTTCGTCAAACACAAACGGCAATGTCCCCGTGCGCGCAGCATCCAGATGCTGCCAAACCTTGCCACGCCACGATTTATGGCCGTTCAACTTGCCTTCAAAGAACGGGGAATTGCCAAACAGCGCATTCGCCACGGGCTGCAACGCCAAGGCCACGCGCATCTTTTTGACCATGTCCGCCTCGGACGAGAAATCCAGATTAACCTGAACTGTACACGTCCGGCGCATCATATCGCGCCCCATAGTGCCAACTTTTCCCATATAGGAATCCATCAGCTTGTAACGCCCCTTGGGCATCATCGGCATCTCGTCATGCGCCCAATGTGGAGCCGCACCAAGACCAATAAAGCCAACACCCACCTTGTCCGCGATGTCTTTTACATCCGCGAGGTGTTCGTTCACCTCGTCACAAGTCTGATGAATTGTCTCTAGCGGAGCCCCCGACAATTCCAACTGACCACCCGGCTCCAGCGAGATATTCGCGCCATCCTTGGTCAAGCCGATCAAATTGCCGCCTTCAACCAACGGCGCCCAATCTTTCCCATCCCGCAGGCCTTCAAGGACCATCGAAATCGACCGTTCACCCTCAAATGGCAAAGGCATCAGCGTGTCTTTGCAATAACCGAACTTTTCATGCTCAGTCCCAATGCGCCACTTTTCTTTGGGTTTGCACCCATCTTCCAGATAGCCTGCAAGTTGATCAAAGCTTTCGATCGGGCCGCCGCCAGATTGAGGAATCGACATCGCTAAGTTCTCCGGATCTTCGATTTAAGTGTTTTGGATGGTCGGATTTTACAGGAGTGTCAATGCAACCTGTCGTCGATTGAGCGCACAGGAGATCTGCTCCAGATCACAGTGTCGTGCGCCGTGTCTTGGTTCAAGACACCCAGCATTCGTTCAGTGCGCAATCCCGGCAACGTGGCAAACGCATCAAACAAGGCGTCTGTGCCATCCGCGTTTATGGGAATATAGACTGTTTCCTTGCCAGCCGTCAGCCGCCAATGCGCCGTAACACCTGTGCGCAAAAGCGCCAATTCAGTCATATCGCGCAATGCAACTGCGCCTCCGGTCATAGGACCAAAATAGATCACCTGACCTTCGTCCACATCAACCGAGCCAACCCCACCGGTATCGCCGCGAAATCGCGTCCGTTGCGCCCCGATGACACACAACCCCAACCCCACACACACCGCCAGGATGCCAACCAATGCCACCAAGCCACCGGGGCCAAGGATCCCCCAAAGCCCCAAGACAACCAGCAAAGCACCCGCAAGCACTTCGCGCCAACGCCACAAGGCAGCTTGGACTTCGGGACGGATAAACTGGGTCATAGCGTGTCAATCATGCGCGGGGTGTCTAACAAGTTAATGCGATACGATCCTATGCGGCGAAAGCCAATGCCTTCGTAAGCACGCGCAGCCGTTGGGTTTGCCGCAAACAGAACGGCACGCGTCACACCGGCCATCTGTGCCTCTTGCAAATGCAAGGCCACGATTTGGCCTGCAAACCCTTGGCCACGGTGTGCACGATCCACAAAAACGCCCCCCACTTGTACAATATCCGGCAAGCACGCATTGAACGCTGTCATCGCGACTGGCATGCCGTCTTGTTCCAGAATGCGCACACGTTCCCCGTTGATGGCATCCTGCGTGGACTGAATCGCGCGGTGTTTCACACCGTCCGAGATTTCTGGCGACAAGCCTGCATCCAACTCGTACTGGGTGAACCACGTTTCCAACACTGCACGATCTGCTGAATCAGCCGGGCGCACGATCTGCGCAGGGTCTGACGCAACGTCCAACGCATCAAGATCCAAAGAATACAGCGGATCATCTGCCGCAACCTTCCACGGGCCCGCCTCCAGACCCAAAGCCTGCACGGCAATGGGCACTTGGTCCGCATGGCCCGTGATCCCGGCAAGCGAGACCCCATGTAAGGCCTGCGCCCAGGCAACCGCCGCCTCTTTGCAAAGATCCGGCATTTGGCACATGGCATAGCCTTTGCGCGTGCGTCCAAACACGGCCGCAATGGCTCCGTCACGCTTCCACATATGATACTGCGTAGCATTCGGGTGATCGGATGGGCCCAAACCGCAGGTTGCCAAATTACCCCGCAAAAACATCGACGTCTCGCAATGCTGTGCCAAAAACCGATCCAACGCGGCTTCGTCGCCCGGTTTGGCCACCTGCAACATCGTATGTATCTCCAACAGCGCTTTTATGCGGACACAACCAAAGGGGCATCCAAGGTCACATGCAAATAATCAGCAAGCACTTGGAATCCAAGACTTTGATAACAACGCGTTGCGGCGGGCCCGGACGAGGATAACAAAGCCCCCGTCACGCGCATCTGATTACGAAGCTGTTGCAAATGCAACCCAACAGCGATGCGTGCACACTGCTGGCCCCGCATGTCTGGTGGCACATAGACATCCGCGATTTGCGCAATGTCGTCGCTGCGCGCACTAAGATTTGTCAGCGCGGCCGGAAAGCCACCTTTGACCAAAAGCTGCGCGTTCTGTCCGTTAAAGATGCGTAGGACCATATCGTCAGGCGACGTGATACCCCCTGTGTCGTCGCAATATCCCTTGCACCATTGTGCCAGCAGTTCCAAATCTCCCGGCTGAACAGGGCGCAGAAAGGCATCCTTGAAGGTCGGCAGACGAAGCTGGTTCAGATCCAAATACATCAGTGGTTCGTGTTGTCCTGTATGCAAGGGAATTCCTGACCGCGACAGCCCAGCAATGACGCCACGAACATGGTCTGGCTGCCCAATCAATCGGCGAATGACATGGCCCGAAAGGCACCCTTTTGCCACATCGATGGTTGGTTCAAACGGCTTGTTGGCATGCAACATCAACGTCCCGCTGCGCGTCAGCCCGATGACAGCATGCGCATGAACACCCCAAAAACAAATGCTGTCTGGGTGATCGGTCAGGGACATCCCATGTGACAATAAATGCCCCTTCAGAAACAGGGTGCTTTGCCAATTTTCGTCTAGAAACTGGTGTAGCCACGCGGCGTCATGCGCCCCTAGGCGCCGCCACCCTGCCAATCGCCGATGCTGTGTTGCCACAGCGTCATGGCGGCCACTGCGGCTGTGTCTGCTCGCAAGATCCGCGGCCCAAGCGCGATTGGCACCACTTGCGGCATCTTCAACAATGTCTCGCGTTCCCACGACGAAAACCCACCCTCTGGTCCAATCAGGATCGCCCAAGGGCCCGGCGCGCCGATCAGCGCGTCAAGCGTCCCAGCCCGCGATTCATCCGCAAACAGGATGCGCCGGTCAGGATCCCAATCCGCCAATAGCCGATCAAGTCGCCCAGCCGCTTGCACCTGCGGCACATAGGTTGCGCCGCATTGTTCCGCCGCCTCAAGGGCATGCGCTTGCAAACGGTCCTGACGGACCCGTTCGGAATTGGTGTATTCTGTAATCACAGGCGCGATTGCGCGCGCCCCCATCTCCACGGCTTTTTCTACAATGAAATCTGTTCGCGCTTTCTTAATGGGCGCGAACAGCAGCCATAAATCCGGTGGCATCCTTAATGGCGCGGTAAGCTTGGTGCAGAGCAGAATGCCCTTGCGCTTGCCCGCCTCGACGACTTCCGCCTGCCATTCCCCATCGCGACCATTGAACAGGGACACATACGCCCCCACCTGTTGACGCATAACACCAAACAGATAGTGCGCTTGGTCCCGCGACAGCAGGACCGATTGCCCTTCTCCCAGCGGCGTGTCTACATACAGTCGGATCTTTTCGCTCATGAGGCCAATCCATATGCAAGACAGCCCCGCAACACCAGAGGGTCAAGTGGCCGACGCAGTCTCTGGCAACTGGGTCGACACAACCGCGCCCGCGTGGAGCCGCCCGTATCTGCGCCTGTCACGCGCAGATCGCCCGATTGGAACATGGTTGCTGCTGATCCCCTGCTGGTGGGGCCTGACGCTGTCGATGCTGAATTCCGGCAATGCCAGCTGGTATGACGCGTGGATTGCCCTTGGGTGTGCGATTGGGGCCTTTTTGATGCGCGGTGCCGGGTGCACATGGAACGATATCACTGATCGCAAATTTGACGGTCAGGTAGAACGCACCCGATCCCGACCAATTCCGTCGGGCCAAGTCAGCGTCAAAGGTGCCCTTATCTGGATGGCCATGCAGGCGCTGATCTCTTTTGCGATTCTGCTGACCTTTCCCCCCATGGCCATTGTCTTGGGCGTGATTTCGCTGGTTCCCGTATGCGTTTATCCTTTCGCCAAACGCTTCACATGGTGGCCCCAGGTCTTTCTTGGCCTTGCCTTCAACTGGGGCGCACTACTTGCGTGGACAGCCCATTCCGGTGCCCTCGAAGCGCCCGCAATTGTGCTCTATATGTCTGGCATCGCGTGGACCCTGTTCTATGACACCATCTATGCCCACCAAGACACAGAAGACGACGCCCTGATCGGAATCAAATCCACCGCGCGCCTTTTCGGTGACAAGACGCCAAAATGGATGGTCCGCTTTCTGGTCGCGACAACGGGACTTATGCTGATTGCGGGAATCACCGCTGTTTTGGACTCTGTTTCCGTCATCGCCTTGGCCCTTGTCTGCGCGGGGCCTTGGGCCATGGGATGGCATATGATGTGGCAACTGCGCGGGTTGGACCTTGAGGATAATGGCAAATTGTTGCAATTGTTTCGCGCAAACCGCGACACAGGCATGATCCCGCTTCTTTTCTTCCTTGTCGCTTTGGCCCTATAACTGCTCTAAATGACCCCTGTCGCGTAACACGTATCTTGCATCTAGGACGGAACCTTTCTTAACCCCATGCGTTTGTCCTCACTCTTTCCGAAACTCGCAGCCTTTGGCATTGCTGGCGTTGTATCCCTTTTCGTGGCGAACTCTTCCGTGACCCTGATTGAAGAGCGTTCTGAAATTGGCGTGCGCAACGTCTTGGATGATCGTGGCCTTACATGGGCTGAAGTTTCCGCAGATGGTTTGCAAGTCGAACTGGCTGGCGAAGCCCCAACCGAAGCCCTGCGCTTTCAGGCCCTGACAGCGGCTGGATCCATGGTCGACGCCGCGCGCGTGATCGACACAATGCAAGTCAAAGCCCAAGCTGACATTGCCCCCCCAAGGTTTTCCGCTGAGATCCTGCGCAACGACGCGGGTATTTCTGTAATCGGCCTTGTGCCTTTGGAAAGCGACCGTGATGCCCTTGATGCCCGGTTCTCACAATTGGCGGGCGACTTGGAATTCGCGGATTTTCTGGAAACCGCTGATTATCCCATGCCCAATGGATGGGAAGATGCCCTCAGCTTTGCCATGGCCTCGCTTGGGGAATTGCCCCGGGCCAAGGTCTCGGTCGAAGCGGGCCGCGTGCGCATTACCGCGATGGCAGACAGCCCCGAAGAAAAAGTAGAGCTGGAACGTGTTCTCAATCGAACAGCGCCACCCGGCTTAAACGTATCACTAGACATCACCGCACCCCGCCCCGTTTTGACCCCGTTCACCCTGCGATATTTGCAGGACAGTGACGGGATCCGATTCGACGCTTGCTCTGCCGATACAAACGAAGCCCGTGAACGCATTATCCAAGTGGCGCGTGACGCTGGTATGGAAGCCTCCGGCACCTGCATCGTGGGCATGGGCGTTCCCACCCCCCGCTGGGCCGAAGCTGTAGAGCTTGCCATCACGGCGGTACATGACCTTGGCGGTGGCGCTGTGACATTTTCAGATGCTGATGTCGCCCTGTTGGCACATCAAGGCACAGAACAGACCCTTTTTGACAGCGTCGTTGGGGATCTGGAAAACGACTTACCAGACGTCTTTGCTCTCACTGCTGTGCTGCCCAAACCTGAAACGCCCGACCAAGGCCCCTCGGAATTTGTTGCCACGCTCAGCCCCGAAGGTCTGGTGCAATTGCGCGGACGCATGGCAGATGCGGCAACCCGGGACTTGGCCACCTCTTACGCTAAATCTTTGTTTGGCTCCTCGACAGTGCGCAACAGCGCCCGCATCGCAGACGGGCTACCCCAAATCTGGTCCACACGCGTTCTGACTGGGCTTGAAGCACTTGGAAATCTGTCCAACGGCGCTGTCATTGTCACCCCTGATACCATGTCCATCTCGGGTAACACGGGCGACCAGCAAGCCAATGCCAAAATCGCACAACTTTTGGCATCCAAACTTGGCGAAGCCCAACAGTTTGACATTCGCGTCACCTATCAGAAAAAGCTGGACCCCGTGGCAGGTCTGCCAACACCTGATGAATGCGAAGCCGAAATCAGCAACATCATTGCCGCGCGCAAGATCAGCTTTGAACCCTCCAGCGCCACGATCGACGAATCTGCCCTTGGCACCATGAACGACATCGCCGACATCCTGAAACGTTGCGGCGAGTTGAAACTGGAAATTCAAGGCCATACCGACAGTCAGGGCCGCGAATCGATGAACTTACAACTCAGCCAAGAACGCGCCGAATCCGTCCTGAACGAACTGCGTGCGCGCCGCGTCAAAACAGCCCGCTACGAGGCAAAAGGCTATGGCGAAGCCACGCCAATTGCAGACAATAAAACCGAAGATGGACGCGAAGCGAACCGCCGGATCGAATTTAAACTCATTCGCCCGGCACCTTTGTCTCCGGAACCTGAATCTACTCTCGACAGCGTCGCAGAACAGGCTACAGAGGGTTCGGAAACAGCCGAGGAGACCCCCAGTGAGTAGAGCAGAGTTTGTGATTGCGACAGCGGTCATCCTCTTTGTCGCCTTCTGTCTGGGGTGGTTCGCAAATTGGCTGATCAGCCGGTTTACACGTGTGTCTGCAGCTGACGTGGGTGAACTTGACCGGATGAGCCAAGAATTGCACGAGGCCGAAGAAACCCGCGATCAGGCAATCACCTATTTGCAACAACGCGAGGCCGAACTGACCAATCAGCTGACGCAAACCGAAGCCGAACTGCGCGCTGCCATGGACGGGCTGCGCGATGCCCGCCAAGAGGCCGAAGAACTGCGGACATGGGTGTCGCAGCACCAAGGCGCAAGCTGACGCCTTGCGTCGACGTGCGCAGCATTAAGTTCTGACCCGGTTCGCGTCGCATTACAGCAAGAATACTGACACAGTATCGATGTGAAACTGCGAGGCGTTTCGCCCGGCTGCCGAGGCATACCGGCACCTCCTAGTGCCGATCTTGCCCGGCATACCGCACGGCCGTGTTAGACGTCCTTGTCACCCCACACACGACACATGATATGAACAACTCACGTCAAATCCGAACGATGCCCCAATCATTTCCTCAACCACAAGGCGCAGTTTTCTGTTATAACGAGACCATAGTGTTTCGTGTCAGTACCGAGGTTTGCGATGGTTACTCCCCTCATACGATCTATCTGGGCGTCCCTTTTGATTGCGGGCACTACTCCCGGACAAACAACCGCACAAACATCTGAATTTACTTTGTTTTCGATCTCTGTGGGGGATCTATACACACGCACTGAACCTCACGAAGCATCCCGTCATAACACCGTCGCTTTGGCCTTCGATCTCTCCCCAAAACGTGATTCTGGCACCCACGAAACGCGGGTGACCGGCGGCTTATTATTCGGGCGAAATGACGGAGCATATGCCGCTGACAGCCTCAATAACAGGGCTGTGGACAGCATCTTTTCCCTGACTCAAATTCAAGCAAGAACGCCCTCTGTCTCGATTGGAATCCAGCACGATATTTCAGACAGTTGGGATCTCATGGCTGCCGTCGGGGCGCGGTTTCCCAACGCGTCTTCCCAGTCGCACGATGATCCAACAAGCAGCACGACGGATCGAACAAATACCCTGTCACGCACTCAAGACAGTAACCAAATTGGAAAGCGGAATGTGGTTCCATTCCTTTCTGTTGGCGCACGCTTTGAATTTTGAGTCGAAAGCTTAGGGGTTTTCCCAACGACCCAGCGCATTTTCATCGCTGTCTTTTGACGCAACCCAATCACTGGTTCCTTCACGAGTCACTTCCCGTTTCCAAAACGGGGCCCGCGATTTCAGGAAATCCATCAAAAACTCCGCGCCGGCAAAGGCATCTGCCCGATGGCGCGCCGAGGTCGCAACCATCATAATCATCTCATCCGGTTCCAACGGACCAAAGCGATGAATGACCAATGCATCCCCCAATTTGAAACGCTCAATGGCCTCTTGCGTGAACTTTGTAAGCTGCGCTTCCGTCATCCCGGGATAGTGCTCAATCTCCATCGCACCAAGCCCCGCTTCCGTATCCCGTACGATCCCGGAAAACGTTACGACAGCGCCCATATTGCTTTGACGCCCCGCAAAGCTCTGTGCTTCGGCACCAAAGTCAAACGGGATGTCCTGAACGCGCACCTCCACCTGACTATCCCCCTGTCATCGGAGGAAAAAACGCGACTTCCCGCACGCCATCCAAAGGCGCATCAAACTCGGACAGTTCCTGGTCCAACGCCACCCGCAGGGCGCTCAGATCCTCAAACGCCATTGCATACCGCTCTTCCCGGGCGCGCAACTCCGTGACCAAATCAGCAACTGTGGCGGCTTGCGTGTCAATCGTTTCCTTTGGCAACCCGATCCGTTCCCGCACCCACGCAAAATACAAAACGTCCATCAGCGCCCCTCTTTCAAATGCGGCATCGCCTTGCGGAAATAATCCCAGCCCGTGATCGCCGTCAAAGCCGCCGCGAGCCACAACAACCAAAGCCCAAAGCGGCCCGACCATTGCATCCCAGACAGTTTCCACTGCAGCCCTTGCGTGTCTTCTATCCGTCCCGTCAGCATCCCGTCGACCATCTCTTCATCCATACCCCACGTGGACATGGTCAGATAATGCTCAAAAATCCCCTGACTAAACAAAACCGCGATGGCCAACATTTGAACAGTGGTTTTCCATTTTGCCAATACAGTGACCTTCAAAGTCCCCGCGACCTCACCCAGATATTCGCGCAACCCCGATACAAACACCTCACGAAATAGGATCAAAGTTGCAGGCAGAACCAACCAAGCCGTCATTGTAGAATAGCCAAGGATCACCGCCAGCGCGATCACAACCATCGCCTTGTCCGCAATAGGATCCAGCATCGTCCCAATCTTGGTTTCCTGTTTCCAGGCCCGCGCCAAATACCCGTCAAACCAATCCGTGATCGCCGCGGTCAAGAACAGGAACAATGCAAAAAAATCCGCATAGGGTCGCGTGAAATACAAAAACATAACAGCCACCAGCGGGGCCGCCAAAAGCCGCAAAACCGTCAGGATATTGGGCAAATTCCAAACCACAAAGCATTCCTAATCACTGTGACGATACCTGCATCACAGGCCCATCTCTTCTTTTGGACTCAAATACCTTGGGGGAGTGTGAGGGGGCAAGGCCCTCTCACCCACAAAATAGATGATGTGCGGGCGCAGCCCGCTCCGCAAGATCACGCACCTTCGTGGAAATAGCCATAGATCTTTTCTGCTAACGCCGCAGACACCCCATCCACAGCCTTCAAATCTGCAAGATTTGCCCGTGTTACCGCTTTGGCAGAGCCGAAATGCGCCAGCAAAGCGCGTTTGCGCGCAGCCCCGACGCCTGGCACGTCATCCAACGGCGTAGCACCAATGGCTTTGGTGCGTTTCGCACGGTGAGTGCCGATGGCAAATCGGTGCGCCTCGTCGCGCATACGCTGTACGAAATAAAGAACCGGATCGTTGTGGCGCAAAGCAAAGGGGCGTTGCCCCACGCGGTGGAACTCTTCCTTGCCCGCGTCACGGTCCACACCTTTGGCAACCCCAACCATCGGGATGTCTTGCACTCCGAATTCGGCCATGATTTCCGCAACAGCGCTGACTTGACCTGCCCCCCCGTCAATCAGCAGCAGGCTTGGCCAATGTCCTTGCGTGCGGTCGGGGTCCTCTTTCAACAGCCGCTTGAAACGCCGTGACAGCACTTCCTTCATCATGCCAAAATCATCGCCGGGCGTCAGGTCATCCCCTTTGATGTTGAACTTGCGGTATTGCCCCTTCATGAACCCCTCGGGACCCGCCACAATCATACCCCCCACTGCGTTTGTGCCTTGGATATGTGAGTTGTCATAGACTTCGACCCGCGTCGGCGGTGCGTCCAGATCAAAGGCTTCGGCCAATCCACGCAACAGTTTTGCTTGCGTCGCAGTCTCTGCCATCTTGCGGGCTAAACTTTCCCGGGCGTTGCGCAACGCACTGTCGACCAATTCGGCTTTTTCGCCACGCTTGGGTACCAGCAGTTCGACTTTCCGCCCCAGTTTGCCCGACAAGGCATCCGCCATCAAATCTGAGTTGTCGATCTCGTTTGACAAAATCAACTGACGCGGTGGTTCTTTGGTGTCATAGAACTGTCCCAAGAACGCTTCCAGCGCCTCTGCTGCATCTACATCTGTACCCACACGCGGATAAAAATCCTGATTCCCCCAGTTTTGCCCGCCTCGGATAAAGAACACCTGCACGCAGGCCTGTCCCTGATCCAAATGCAATGCCACGATGTCAGCCTCGTCCACACCCCGGGGATTGATGCCTTGCGCGGACTGAACATTGGTCATCGCCTTGATCCGGTCGCGCAACGCTGCAGCGCGTTCGAATTCCATCTCGTCCGAGGCTGTTTGCATATCCGCCGCCAGCTTGGCCTGAACATCTGTGCTTTTGCCTTGCAGGAATTTTTCTGCGTCATGAACGCTGGACGCGTATTCCGCCTTTGAAATCTTATCGACGCATGGGGCAGAACAGCGTTTGATCTGATATTGCAGACAAGGGCGCGTCCGGCTTTGGAACATCGCATCAGAACAATTGCGCAGCAAAAACACACGCTGCAATTGGTTCAATGTCCGGTTCACAGCCCCAGCACTTGCGAATGGGCCGTAATAGCTGCCTTTTTCCTTCTTGGCGCCACGGTGTTTTTTGATCTGCGGGAAATCTGTTGCCTGACTGACCAGAATATTGGGGAATGATTTATCATCCCGCAGAAGCACGTTGAATTTCGGCTTTAGCTGCTTGATCAGGTTCTGCTCTAACAGCAGGGCTTCAGTTTCTGTCCGAGTGGTCAGGAACATCATCGACGCCGTCATCGAAATCATCCGCGCAATACGTCCCGAGTGCCCTGTGGGTCGCGCATAGCTTGAAACACGCGCCTTGAGATTGCGCGCCTTGCCAACGTACAGAACACGGCTTTCCGTATCCAACATCCGGTAGACACCGGGACTGCCATCAATGGATTTCAGATAAGACTGAATCACCTCGTGGCCAAGGATAGGGGGCTGGGCATCACTCATAAAATTGAATGTAGTCGGTTTCGGATGGAACCGGAAGAAACCCGCCATCGCTAAATTCGATTTTCACAAGAATAAAACCTTGGATTGAGTATCTAGTTAACTGACCGTCAACCCTTCGGAAACCGGAAGTGACAAGCAAAGTTGACACATCAAGATAAGAATCAGCGCGCTACACGATTTGACTGTTCGTGCAATGGTGAACTCATCCACCAAACTTGTGGATAAGTACGAGTATAAAGTCGGGGTGACCCGCAAAAAATGTGAAAAATTAACGACTTCGTAAATGTGCCTATTTTTTAGGCAGTTATGTAACCAATTGTTTTAAAATCATATTTAAATGACGTCGTTGTAAATTGTTGAAAACACACCACTAATTCTCACGTGTTTGTTAACCATTTGGGCAAAGGTGCACAACTTGACGCGAGGTCGATTATTCGACTCCGATAACGTCAGGTGTTTGCCAACCCAAATGTTGTCCCCCATCGACACAAAGCAACTGACCTGTGATTGCGGGCGCGTCCAGAAAATAGCCAAGCGCAGCGGTGATATCTTCGGGGTTTGATCCGCGGTTTAGGACTGTCGCGGCGCGTTGTTTCGCAAAATGTTCTGCGGTTTGCCGCCCGCCTTGCAAAGTGGGGCCAGGACCAATCGCATTAACCCGGATTGCAGGGGCCAATCCTTGGGCAGCGGTTTGGGTAAACGCCCACAACCCCATTTTCGCGATCGTATAGGTCATGAATTCAGGGGTCAGTTTGCGCACGCGCTGGTCACACATGTTTACAATCAAACCAGCAGCTTGAGGCTCTCCTGCCGCGTCTGTGCCGACGATTAGCCCCTGGGTCGCCATTTTCTGGGACAACAGGAAAGGGGCACGCAGGTTGGACGCGATGTGACGATCCCACGTGGCTTTGGTCGCAGTTTCCAATGTGTCGTATTCAAAGATAGAGGCATTGTTGATCAGACACGTGATGGGACCACCCAACGCCACGACAGCCGCGTCGAACAGTGCACCGGTTGCATCCTCGGACAACAGATCTGCCTGCAGCAAGACAGCCTTTTGGCCAGCCCCTTCGATGGCGGATTTTGTCTCTTCTGCGCCTGCTAAGGACGACGCATAATGCACGGCTACGTCGAACCCGCGCTTGGCCAAATAGATGGCCATGGCTTGTCCCAATCGACCGCCCGCCCCTGTGACCAGTGCCCGCTTTTCCATCGCCTTGCTCCTTAGATCAGAAGAGAACAACCAAAACGTAAGTCACGTAGAGGCCCGCCAAAGCAATACCCCATGTCCGCGAGATATCAACTTTCAGGTAAACAAATGGGATCAACGCAAGCGACGCCGCCAGCATGACCCACAGATCGAACCGCAAAAACTCGGGGTCCACAGGGATCGGCCCAACTAAAGCAGCAATACCAATGATGGCCAACAGGTTGAACATGTTGGACCCGATCACATTGCCCAAGGCCACATCTGCCTGACGGCGCAAAGTGGCCATCACAGTGGTCGCCAGTTCCGGCAGTGAAGTGCCCACAGCAACAAGGGTCAATCCAATGACGGTATCAGATACCCCGTATTGACGTGCAATGATCGACGCATTGTCCACCAGCAAGGACGCCCCCAAAGGCAGACCAATCAGGCCAAGAACCAGAAAAACAGTGATCAGTAGAACCGACATGTCAGGGTCTACACCTTCCAAGTCTTCTTCTGGGTCGATCTCTTTTCCGGCCTTTCGGTGTTGGTGTGCCTCCCGGAAGGCAAAGCCAAGTACACCGGCCAGCGCCAGTAACAAAATGATCGCTGAAAACCGATCAAATACCCCCCGGAACGCCAAAGCGATAAACAGAACTGTCGCGGCCAACATGAAGTTGAAGGTTTGTTTGGTGTCACATTCCGATGTGTGCATGGTCGCGATCAATGCCGGGACACCAAGGACCAACAATACGTTGGCCGTATTTGATCCAACCACATTCCCCATCGCAATCCCGGGCGCACCGCCCATGATCGCTTTGATGGCAATCAAAAGCTCTGGTGCAGAGGTGCCAAAAGCAACAATGGTCAAGGACACGATTAACGCTGGAACACCAAGGCGCAATGACAGGTTTACCGCCCCTTTCACCAAAGCATCCCCGGCCAAAAGTAAGATGATCAGTCCAAGTCCGGACAAAAGCCACGGGGCCGCTTCAGCCATGAGGCCCTCCACAGCTGCACGGGCCTTTGCCAATACGATAACGTCCACACGAAGAGCATTTTGCAGATTGAAGACGTTTGCCCCCGATCCAATGCAGCTTACCGAAAATGCCAAGCACGCCGATAAACACAAGGAACAGGATTACAATCTTTGACAGCATCTAAAGGCCAAACCGCGCATATGCAGCCCGTTCTTCCAAACCACTGACCGCGTCTTCAATCATCGACGCGCCAAACCGGCGGAAAAAGGGGCGTTTCATTTCATAACGGCGGAACTGAACCTTGTCGCCGAACCGCTCTTTCATCTTCGGGGCGATATGGCCGACACCGTCGATCAGACCCAGTTCGACCGCCTTTTGAGCAAGCCAGATTTCACCTGTGAACAGATCTTTGTCTGTTGTCAGCTTGGCACCCCGTCGGGATGTGATCTGGCTCTTAAAATTCTCGTGCAAGTCCCCAAGGATCCCTTTCAGACGTTCCACGTCTTCGGGGTTTTCCGGGCGGAACGGATCCAGCATGGATTTTGACGTGCCCGCTGTATAAACGCGCCGTTCGATCCCTTGCTTTGCCAGGAATTCATGCGCGCCAAAGCCAGCCGAGATCACACCAATAGAGCCCACAACAGAACTTTCATCTGCCCAGATTTCATCGGCAGCACTGGCCAGCCAATATCCACCCGAGGCCGCAACATCTTCGACAAAAGCAAAGACAGGCACCTTCTTGTCATCCGCCAAACGACGAATGCGCGATCCAATCAACGATGACTGAACAGGGCTGCCACCAGGCGAATTGATGATCAAAGCCACCGCTGCGGGTTTACCTTTGGAAAAGGCACGCTCCAACAAGGGGGCAAGGGCTTGGTCGTTTAGCGACCCACGCGACCCTGCAGCGATGACGCCCGACATGCGGACGACCGATACTGTGGGGTCACTTTTTAGGAAAGGAATCCAACGTTTCATGAACTGCGATGTAGAATTGAGTGGCCCCTCAGACAAGTGCTGTCGCGTACTGAACCCAAAATAAGGGGAAACCTCAATACATTCATCACAGAATTACTGCCGAATGCGCCATCCAGTTTTGAATATCCAACCAATGATTGCCAAACAGGCACAGGTAAACAGTGCAATGGCGGCCAGCGATGCGCCGACTGGAACATCCGACAAACCGAAAAAGGCCCAGCGGAACCCCGAAATCAGGTACACAACCGGATTGAACATCGAAATGGTCTGCCAAACTGGGGGCAACATCGATATCGAATAGAAGGATCCACCCAAGAAAACCAAAGGTGTGACAATCAACAAGGGCACCAGTTGTAACTGTTCAAAGTTCTTCGCCCAGATTCCTATGATGAAGCCCATCAGCGAAAAGCTGATGCAAGTCAAAACCAAAAACAGCAGCATCGCGACGTGGTGTTGAATGGCGATATCCACAAAGAAAAACGACGTCACAAGGATGATGAGCCCAATGATGAACGACTTGGTGGCCGCAGCCCCGGCATACCCGATCACAACTTCGACAAAACTAAGCGGGGCCGAGAGCACCTCGAAGATTGTGCCGATGAACTTCGGGAAGTAGATGGCGAAAGAAGCATTCGAAATGCTTTGCGTCATGACCGTCAACAAGATCAGGCCCGGTACGATAAACGCGCCATAGCTAACCCCATCCACCTCGTCGATGCGGCTGCCAATGGCGGCACCAAACACCACAAAATAAAGCGATGTCGAAATCACGGGTGATACAAAGCTTTGCAGCAACGTGCGGAAGAAGCGAGCCATCTCAAAGATATAGATCGCTCGGATTGCGGTCCAATTCATGCTTTGGCCTCCTCTTCTTCTTGCACCAACCCGACGAAGATGTCCTCAAGGCTGGATTGACGCGTGACCACGTCTTTCAGCTGCAAACCTGCTTCTGCAATGTCACCCAATAGCTGCGTGATCCCGGTCCGTTCGGCCCGCACATCATAGCTGTAGGTGAGCGTAGTCGGGTCACGAAGGTCCAACGCATAACCGGCCAGACTGTCAGGCACAGCATCAATCGGAGTCGAGATTTGAACATCCAATTGCTTTTTGCCCAATTGCTGCATCAGGCGCGCTTTGTCCTCGACCAACAACAACTCTCCGTTATTGATGACGCCTACACGGTCTGCAATCGCTTCGGCTTCTTCGATGTAATGCGTGGTCAGAATGATCGTCACGCCATCGCGTTTCATATCCGCCACGATATCCCACATATCTTTGCGCAGTTCGACATCTACGCCCGCCGTGGGTTCGTCCAAAAACAAAACCCGAGGTTCATGCGCCAAAGCCTTTGCAATCAAAACCCGGCGTTTCATGCCGCCCGACAGCTCTTTAAGCTGATTGTCTTTCTTGTCCCAAAGGCTCAGCTTTTTCAGAATGCCTTCGACAACATCATCTTTGCGGGATTTGCCGAACAATCCGCGTGAAAAGCGAACCGTGTTGATGACACGTTCAAAGGGTTCCAGTGCAATCTCTTGCGGGACCAATCCGATTAAACTGCGCGCATCCCGGAAATCGTCAATGATGTCATAACCACCAACAGTCACAGATCCGGAAGTCGGTGTGGTGATGCCACAAACGGTTGAAATCAGGGTTGTTTTGCCTGCTCCGTTGGGCCCCAGCAAGGCAATGATTTCACCCTCTTCGATATCAAGCGTCACGCCTTTCAGCGCTTCAAACCCGCCCGCATAGGATTTGCGCAAGTCTTTGATCTGCAAAATGGCTGACATTGTGGTTCCCCTGATTGTGCGCGGGATACCCTGCGCATCCCAAAGGGTCCAGTCCGAGGCCGCACAATTGATGTGCGTCTCGGCAGTCTTTCACAAACGCTTAGCGTCCTGTTAGTTTTTTGAACCAGCCGCGTTTGACTTCGGCCTCTTCCGTTTCATCATCATCAGCAGGGCCTTCCAGCACTTCTTGCAGATTGGTGAAAAACTGATCCGCCATCTTCTTGGAGAAGCCGTCAATGATGCGGCTGCCAAGTTGGGCCAATTTGCCACCTACTTTGGCCTCGACGTCATAAGACAATTCTGTGCCGCCATCTTTGGCCGCAAGCGTGACTTTCGCCCCACCTTTGGCAAATCCGGCCGCGCCGCCTTTGCCTTCACCAGAAATCGTAATGGATTCGCCGGGGACCAGATTGCTCAGCGTGACAACACCTTTGAAGGTCGCTTTCACAGGACCCACTTTCTGGACCACGGTCGCCTCGAACCCCTCTTCCGGGGAACCGACAACTTCCTGAGCGCCCGGAACGCAGGCTTTCAGCACCTCAGGTTCCAGCAAGGCCGCATAAACTTCTGCGGGACTTGCTGCGATCTGGCGCGTATCTATCATTTGCATGGGGGCTCTCCCTGTTCACCGATCTTCCATGTACCCCAATTTTTCTAAAGGCGCCAATGCGCTTTTGGTAGGACATGGATCTGCGCCCGTGATAGCGCTGAGACTATGGCTCAAGCTCCTCAAAATCGCGCCGGTGCCGGCATCGCATTTGTCCTGATGGGTATGGCCTGCATTTCGGTTAACGATCTGCTTATTAAGCAGTTTTCGGACACATATCCACTGCATCAAACTGTGTTCCTGCGGTCCGGGATTGGCATCCTGTTTTCGTTGATTTTTGTGTGGCTAGAGGGCGGCTTGTCCATACTCAAGACCCGCCAACCCGGCTTACATGCGTTACGCGGTGTTTTGATTGTCATTGCAAATATGAGCTTTTTTGTCTCGATCGCGGCACTCCCTTTGGCGGACGCCACGGCATTGTTTTTTGCGGCCCCCTTGTTCATCACCCTGCTGTCGATCCCGATCTTGGGCGAGAAAGTCGGCCCCTTGCGCATGGGCGCCGTCATCGTGGGTTTTGTCGGGGTCGTCATCATGCAGCGCCCGTGGGAAAGCAGCACCGCACTGGACGTGCCCCGCATCGTATTGTTGCTGCCTGTGTTGTCCGCGTTGACCTATGCGTTGAATCAGATCTTGACCCGACGTCTTGGGGTCGAAGCCAAGGCGTCTGCCCTTGCCGTTTACATCCAAGCAAGCTTTGTGATTGTGTCACTTGGCTTTTATCTGGTGGCCGGGGATGGGCGATATGCAGTAGGTCTAGAAAACGAAAGCCTGATCTTTCTGCTGCGCGCATGGACATGGCCAACCTCCCAAGACTGGCCCTATTTCATCGCACTGGGCGTCAATTCCGCGATCATCGGCTATTGCCTGAGCCAAGCTTACCGTTTGGCGGACGCCGCTACAGTGGCACCCTATGAATATATTGGCTTGCCGCTGGCTGTCTTTTGGGGTTGGGCGATCTTTTCAGAACTTCCCGCATTCGAGGTCTGGATTGGCATCGCGCTGATCCTTGGATCCGGCTTGTTTGTGTTCCTAAGGGAACAGCATAAAGCGAAAATTGCTTCAAAAGCCCGCTAACCCTGTAAGGCTAGACAATCTTTCACACCCCGCGCTATCAAGGGTTCAACACGACCCACAGGTGACCTTTGTCAGATAGACCAGCCCGCCCGCTTACACTGCGTGATGTATCCGCCGCTTCGGGTGTTTCCGAAATGACCGTTTCCCGAGTTTTACGCAATCGCGGTGACGTATCTGAAGCCACCCGCCAAAAGGTTTTGGACGCTGCAAAAGAACTGGGGTACGTACCCAACAAAATCGCTGGCGCTTTGGCCTCGCAACGGGTCAACCTTGTTGCGGTGATCATTCCGTCCTTTTCCAACATGGTTTTCCCCGAAGTTCTGTCCGGCATCAACGCGGCCTTCGAAAACAGCCCGCTACAGCCCGTGGTTGGCATCACCGATTACCAACCCGGAAAAGAAGAAGAAGTCTTGTACGAAATGCTGTCGTGGCGCCCCTCTGGCGTCATTATCGCCGGTCTGGAACATTCCGATGCGGCGCGCGCCATGCTTGCCGCCGCCGGAACACCGGTGGTCGAGATTATGGACACCGATGGGCGGCCTGTTGACAGTATGGTCGGAATTTCGCACCGCCGCGCCGGGGAAGAAATGGCCAAGGCGATCATCAAAGAGGGCTATGAGCACATCGGTTTCATGGGCACCAAGATGCCGCTGGATCATCGGGCACGCAAACGGTTTGAAGGCTTCACCGAAGCGCTTGCAAAGGCCGGGATCGAAATTGAAGAACGCGACTTTTATTCTGGCGGATCCGCGCTGGCCAAGGGGCGCGAAATGACCCAGCATATGCTGGAACGGAACCCCGATCTCGACTTCCTGTATTATTCCAACGATTTGATTGGGGCCGGCGGTCTGCTGTATCTGATCGAACAAGGTGTCGATATCCCGGGTGAAGTTGGGCTTGCAGGCTTTAACGGCGTGGAGCTGTTACAAGGCCTGCCTCGTCAGTTGGCGACTATGGATGCCTGCCGCAGCGAAATCGGTGCCGCCGCCGCACAAATCATTTTGGACCGAAATGCTGACAATGCAACGGGCGAAAACAAATCCGTGGTTTTGACCCCGACCATCAGCTTTGGCGACACTCTGCGCCGTCATCGTCGGTGACCCTGCCCACCTTAGACAACGCTGCCGCGCGGCGCATTTTTATGGACCGGCATGCCTTGTTGGAGACCCCGCAGGGGGACGCAACGGGCGCTGCCCTGTTGGATGTGATCACCCGGCTCGGCTTTGTTCAGCTGGACAGCATCAACACTGTGGCCCGCGCCCATGATCTGATCCTCTTTTCACGCCGTCCACGGTATCGCCCCAAAGCATTGACTACCCTGTACGAGACGTCCGGCAGCCTGTTTGAACACTGGACGCACGATGCGTCGGTTATTCCCCGGGCCTTTTACCCGTGGTGGCGGATGCGCATGCAACGCGACGCCGAGGTCTTAAAAAAGCGCTGGCGGCTGTGGCGGCGTGACGGCTTTGAAGCCCAATTCCAATCCGTTCTGATGCATATCCGCGATCATGGCCCCTGCAGCACGGCTGACGTGGGCAAAGACGAAAAGAAGAGCTCTGGCGGGTGGTGGGATTGGAACCCATCGAAAACCGCGCTGGAATACTTGTGGATGACGGGGGCCTTATCCGTCATTCGCCGCGATGGGTTTCGCAAAGTCTATGATCTAACGGAACGTGTGATCGACACGAGCCAAAGCAATGATGTGCCATCCGAAGCAGAGACAATTGACTGGTGCTGCAACAACGCGTTGGACCGGTTGGGGTTTGCAAGTTCCGGCGAGTTGACCAAGTTTTGGCGCCATGTGAGCTCGGCTGAAGCGCGCGATTGGTGCAAGGGCGCGCTTGCAAGGGGCGAGATCATCGACTTGGCCGTAACCCAGGCCGACGGGAAACAACGCACGCTGTTTGCGCGTCCTCACGTGCTGGAAGATCCTGCGATTGGCCAATCCCCGCCCGCACGTCTCCGTATTTTGTCCCCCTTTGATCCAATGCTGCGCGACCGTACCCGCGCCAAAGGATTGTTTGGGTTTGACTATACGGTCGAAATGTTCGTCCCCGAAGCCAAACGTCAATATGGCTATTACGTTTTTCCCATCCTCGAAGGCGATCGCCTTGTGGGGCGTGTGGATATGAAAGCCCATCGAGACGCGGATCGCCTGAACGTTCGTGCAGTTTGGCCAGAACCCAAGATAAAATGGGGCAAGGGCCGTATCTGCGCCTTTGAAACAGAGCTGGACCGCGTGCTGAAACTGGCCGGCGTGTCACAGGTCACTTGGGAACCGGGATGGCTGCGCGATCCGTGATGCGCACAAGCGATTGACACCCCCCTCTGTGTGGCCTCACATCACGCCATGACACGCGTTTTGATTCATACCCATAGCCCGCAACGACACATGGCCCGCCTGACCGAGGCGTTCCCCGACGTGCAAGTTGACTCCGTTACCAAAAACTCCCGTCTTTCTGAGATGTTAGAGAGTTTTAGACCCCATGCATTATTCAGTGTGAACATCTCGTCTGACGCACCTTACCCGCGAGATGCCATATTGCGATCAAAGTCGCTAAAATGGGTGTCCGTCGGGGGGTCCGGCACCGATCATGTGAGCCCATGGGATCCCGCGCAACTGACCGTAACCAACTCTGCCGGGGTGGCCGCAAGCATGATGGCGGAATACGTTCTTGGGTGCTTTATGCATTTCAACTTGGACATCCCCGGATTGATGCAGCACCAGAACGAAAAGACGTGGGACACTGCGCGAAAAGTCATTCCGCTGGCAGAGAAAACGTTGTTGATTGTTGGGCTGGGCAGCACAGGCCGCGTCTTGGCCCAGCGCGCCAAAGCACTGGGGATGACTGTGATCGGAACACGGGCCCATCCCCATGCGACACCGCATTGTGACGAGGTGCACGCGCCGGGTAATTTGGCTCAGCTTTGGCCGCGCGCAGACTTTGTCGCCATTTGCACACCAAGATTGGCAACAACTGTGAACCTGATCAATTCCGCGGCCTTTGCGCTGATGAAACCGGGCACCGTTTTGGTGAATGTGGCGCGTGGCGGCGTTGTGGATGAAACCGCACTGGTGGATGCATTATGGAGTGGCACCCTGCGCGGCGCAGCAATGGATGTGTTTGAGACGGAACCTTTGCCGAAAGACCACCCAATCTGGGACGCACCGAACCTGTTAATCTCTCCTCATTGCTCCGCCGTATATGAGGGATGGGAAGACAGCTCTATGACGCTGTTTTTAGAGAACATGACACGTTATCTTGCCGGTGACCGGCTATCCAACAGTGTTGATCCAGAGCGGGGATATTGACTGGGCCAGCGTGAGCTGAAGCTCACCCTACAGGTCACTCCGCGCGTTGCGCGAATAGGGCATGGTGGCTTGCTGAACCAGGGTTGAATGGAACTGGTTGAGATGGGTCAGAATAGAATAAACGGGTAGATCAGTCGCAGCTTCAATCTCAGCGGCGTAAGGGGGCATATTGGTGCACTCTAACACAAGTGCACCGATTTCGGGATGACGGGTGCATAGATTTTGCGCAGCCAACACCATTTCTTTCGATGCCGTTGCAGGATCAAACGTCACGTGATTGCCCAAGATTGCAGTCGCAAACGCCCCGCCATCCACCCCTTGGATCGGCAGGTCTTCAGGAACCTCACCCGCAGCGAGATGTGCAGGCGACAGGCTGGATTGCGATATCGTCAATATTCCTGGAACTTTGCCCTTGGGCAAGCGCTGCGCCAAGGCTTTGACCTGTTCCAACGACGACGCGGCCACAGGCACACCGCAGGCTTGCGATACCTCATCGCGTACCAGTGTGAGAAACCCACATGTGGTCGCCAGCCCACGGCAACCTTCGGCAACCAACGACTGACCGACCTCGATAAACGCATCAATCCAAACCCTTGGGTCGTTCAGAACGATCGCTTCTGGCGTTGCCCCCGGTACGGTTCGGTAAACCACCGGAAAGTCGAAACTTCTTGGGTTTCCGACATCCCCCAAAATACGCGGAAATTGCGTATCCAACATCAATATACCAAGCAGCGGGTGTGACATAATCTCAGCTTTGCCTATCCCCAGCCACAAAGACAAGTATGCAAGGTCAACGCGCCCGCGCATTCAAACCCGTAAGGTGAGCTTCAGCTCACGCGACGCAGACGCTAATACGTTGTCGCGGCCCGTGCTGCCTGATCGTATTGACCGCTCATCAGCCTTAACAAGGCCGCCATCTTGCTCATATCCTGCGGATTCAAATCCAAAGCCTTTAGTGAACGCAACAGCAAACGTTCCCGAATTTGGCGGTAATCGGTGCAAGCCTTGGCCCCCGCCGCAGTCGCCCGCACTGTCTTTTCTTTCCCGGCCCGCCCTTCTGTAACCAATCCCGCCGCTTTCAATTTGCGCACGGCGTAATTCACCGTGTGCGTATCTTCGATGTTCAGAACCAAGCATATATCTGCCAGTTTCTTGGGCTTTTCGCGGTGAAACACCGTGTGCAACACCAAAACATCCAAGGGCGACATCTCTGGATATCCCGCAGTTGCAATTGCCCGCACCATCCACCGATGGAACGCGTTGCCTGCCAATGTCAGGCCAAACTCGACCTCACTAATTTCTGGAAAACTTCCTGCAGCAAGATGCGAGGAGCTAACAACGGGGCCTAAAACATCATCTTCCATACAGTCGATACTGAAAAAACATCGACGTTTTGTCAACATTTTGTTGACGTAATAAAAAAACTGCTGATGCTTAACCCTAGGGAATCAGAGGGCGTACTATTTCAAACGTGATCGTCATAGGCGGAGGCATCGTCGGTGTCAGCACAGCCCTTTGGCTGCAACGCATGGGCGCAGACGTCACTGTTGTAGATCGCAGCGGTTGGGGCAAAGCCACGTCTGCAGGGAATGGCGGGATCTTGGCGGCTTGCGCGATGGTTCCTGTGACCGGCCCTGGCCTTGCCAAAAAGGCCCCTTGGATGCTGTTGGACAAGAACTTTCCCTTGTTCATGAAATGGCGCTATTTGCCCACTCTCCTACCATGGCTCAGAAAATTCCTGAGCCACGCAAATGTCGAGGACACACACCGCATAGCGGACGGATTGGCCCATTTGGTGGCCGATTCAGTTGCCCAGCATGACGCGTTGGCAGATGGAACAGATGCCACGGATTGGATCATCAAAACCGACTATTCTTATGCCTATCAAAATCGCGCAGCCTTCGACGCGGATGCATTTAGCTGGGCCATTCGTAAAAAGCATGGCTTTGATCTCACGATGCGCGATGGGGCCGATGTCCAAGCGTTTGACCCAAGTTTAGCCGATGATATCCGCCTGCTTGCAACGATGGGCGCGCACGGGTTTATCAAAGACCCCGCAGGATACGTCGCTGCGCTGGGTGCCGAATTTGAAGACAAAGGTGGAACGCTGGTAACGGGCGATGTGACGGATTTCGACATGTCAGATGGCAAGATAAAAGCCGTTGTCACCTCACAAGGCCGCATGCGGTGCGACTACGCGGTTCTGACCACTGGCGTTTGGTCCAAGCCGCTTATGAAAAAACTGGGGCTGAATATCCCGCTGGAAAGCGAGCGCGGGTATCATATCGTGTTTCGAAACGCCAAAGGTGGTCCAAACCACCCCATCATGTTGGCCGCTGGCAAGTTCGTCGCCACGCCGATGGAAGCAGGGCTGCGCTGTGCAGGGACTGTGGAGTTCGGCGGGCTTGAGGCGGGCCCCTCCAAAGCGCCTTTCGCATTCCTCAGAAAATGCACCAAAGACGCCTTTCCAAACATGACTTGGGACGACGAAATTGAGTGGCAAGGCCATCGCCCATCGACGTCTGACAGCCTGCCGCTGATCGGTCAAATTCGCGAAACGGGTATCTATGCAGGGTTTGGCCATCACCACATTGGCCTGACGGCGGGCCCCAAAACTGGTAGGTTGCTTGCACAGTTAATTGCGGGGCAACCACCTAACATTGACTTGACTCCATATGCGCCCGCGCGCTTCGCTTAACGTATAACCAACGCCCAAACGGGCACATTTGTCAGGGAGACATCAAATGAAACAGATTACTGCACTTGCCATGGCAACAGCGCTTACTGCTGTGTCCGCACCCGCATTCGCGGAAAAGTGGGACATGCCGCTAGCCTATTCCGCGACCAACTTCCATTCCGTAAACGCTGCCGCGTTTGGCGAATGCGTCACAGCCGGAACAAGCGGTGACATCGAAATCACCACACACCCTTCTGGGTCCTTGTTCAAAGGTGCCGACATCAAACGTGCGGTCCAAACTGGTCAGGTTCCAATCGGCGAACGTCTGTTGTCTGGTCACCAGAACGAAAATGCCGTGTTTGGCTTTGACTCTGTGCCGTTCTTGGCAACGTCCTTTGATGCGTCTGGGAAGTTGTACGAAGCAGCCAAACCAAAGATCGAAAAGGTCTTGGCGGACCAAAACCTGACCCTGCTTTACGCGGTTCCATGGCCTCCACAAGGTCTGTACTTCAACAAAGAAGTCAATGAAGTCGCCGATATGGCAGGCCTGAAGTTCCGGTCCTACAACAATACCACGTCCAAGCTGGCCGAAATGACCGGTATGTTGCCCGTCACAATCGAAGCGGCTGAAATCAGCCAAGCCTTTGCGACAGGTGTTGCGGATTCGATGATTTCCTCCGGTGCGACGGGTTATGACCGCAAAGTTTGGGAAAGCCTCACACACTTCTACGAAGTGGATGGCTGGTTGCCACGCAACTATGTGATGGTGAATTCTGATGTTTGGGGCGGCGTGTCCGATGCCAACAAAAAAGTCATCCAAGATTGCGCAGCGGCCGCAGAGGCAAGCGGTCTGAAAGCGTCGATTGAGTACACGCAATTCACCATGGACGGCTTGGCCGAAGGCGGCATGGCCGTTGGACCAGCAAGCGACAAATTGGTGGGCGAGTTGAAAGCGATTGGCGAAACCATGACAGCTGAGTGGCTTGAAGCCGCAGGTGCTGATGGCCAAGCCATCGTGGATTCGTTCAAAGCGTCCCAATAAGTGTGACCAATCCCCCGGTGCCTGTTTTGGCTCCGGGGGCCATATTCGGCGCCAGATAAATGCCATACGTGGTGCCATCACTCCCATAACCATGCTGGAGGTCAGATATGACCCTCGTTCGCCGCACCCTTGATGGGCTTTATGGGCTGAGCGCCATACTGGCCGCTTTGTGCCTGATCATGATCCTTTTGCTGATCCTTGTGCAAATGCTGGCACGGTGGACAGGCGAGGTTTTCCCCGGCGCGCCCAATTACGCAGGATACGCCATGGCAGCCGCATCGTTCCTGGCCTTTGCGAGCGCCCTGAACAAAGGCAGCCATATTCGCGTGTCGCTGTTACTGAATGCTCTGAACAGCAAAGCCCGGCATTGGATGAATATCTGGTGTTTTTCTGTGGCGACACTCATAGGATGGTATGTCGTTTACTACATCTGGCGAATGATCGGCTTTGCCATCAAATTCAACGATGTAAGCCAAGGCCAAGACGCCACTCCGCTTTGGATTGCGCAATCTCCGGTGTTGGTCGGTTCGATCATTTTAGCCATCGCCCTAACCGATAATCTGGTGACATTGCTGCTGACTGGCAAAGATCACATCGTCAAGGAGGTCGCCTCCGAATGACCGAAGCTTATGTCATCATCCTCTTTCTGTTTGTTCTCTTCACCTTGCTAGGCACCGGCGTTTGGGTCGGCATGGCCCTTATGGGCGTTGCTTGGGTTGGAATGGAGCTCTTTACCACCCGTCCTGTCGGCGACACCATGGCCACAACAATCTGGGCAGCCTCGTCAAGTTGGACCCTGACCGCCCTGCCCTTGTTCATCTGGATGGGCGAAATCCTGTATAGAACACGCCTTTCCGAAGACATGTTCCGCGGTCTTTCACCTTGGATGGCCCGTATGCCCGGCGGTCTTGTTCACACCAATATCGTTGGCTGTACGGTCTTTGCCGCTGTGTCGGGATCCTCTGCTGCGACGCTGACGACCGTTGGCAAGATGTCTATTCCAGAACTGCGCAAACGCAATTATCCCGAACACATCGTCATCGGTTCGCTCGCAGGCGCGGCCACACTTGGCCTTATGATCCCGCCGTCGATTGTGTTGATTGTGTTTGGTGTCACGCTGAATGAAAGCGTCACCAAGCTGTTCTTTGCCGGTATCCTGCCGGGCTTGCTCTTGGCGACGATGTTCATGACCTATGTCGCGGGTTATTCGATGATTTCCAAAGACTGGGCACCGGTCAAAGAACCGCTCATGTCGTTTGGCCAAAAACTTGCCAACTCGCGGTTTTTGCTGCCGGTTATGGCGCTGATCCTTGTTGTGATCGGCTCAATGTATCTGGGATTTGCCACCGCCACCGAAGCGGCTGCGTTTGGTGTGGTTGGGGCGTTGTTGCTTGCTTTGGGTCAAGGGTCGCTTACATGGTCAACTTTCACCGAAAGCCTTATGGGTGCGACACGCACTTCTGCTATGATCGCTCTTATCCTTGCCGGGGCTGCGTTCCTGTCGCTTGCGATGGGGTTCACAGGTCTACCCCGCGCCTTGGCAGACGGGATCTCAGCGATGGAGCTGTCACGGTTCCAACTGCTGATGGTCCTGCTGGTGTTCTACATTGTGCTGGGCATGTTTCTGGATGGCATTTCATCGGTTGTTCTGACCATGGCCGTGGTCGAACCGATGGTGCGCGAAGCAGGAATTGACATCATCTGGTTTGGGATCTTCGTGGTTGTTGTCGTTGAGATGGCGCAAATCACGCCGCCGATTGGGTTCAACCTTTTTGTCCTGCAGGGCATGACCGATCACGAAATGGGTTATATCGCCAAGGCCGCGCTGCCGATGTTTCTGATCATGGTTGTTATGGTGTTTGTCCTGATCGCATTCCCGGAAATCGCGACATGGCTGCCTGATAATATCCGGCAAACACGTTAGCGGCCGCAGTGCCCCCCAAAAACACAATTCGTTTCTAAAGACGCATTCGAAAGCATCTCACAGGTTAGATCGACATCTCAATGCTTAGGACTATCGAAACTGAAACTTCACCAACTCGCTGCAGGATAAAGGGCGGTAAAGAGGAGGCACTGTACGCGGTCAACAAAGGGTTAAAGTCACCTGACGAGGGCCTCTGGAAGGCGCCACACACATGCAATGGTTGCTGATCCAATGTGCTACTTATTCGCGTCCGCTCATCATCATCGGTTTGCTCGCCGGGGTCAGCTTGCCCGGCGTCGCAGCCGCGATGTCGCCATGGCT
>CALHST010000005.1 GCA_938038825.1 uncultured Paracoccaceae bacterium
CATCTGTTAGGAACTTGGACGCAAGTTCCGGTCGCGCGTTGCTGGACATATCCACGTCAGACACGCGTTCGTTCAGCAAAGAGTTTCGAACACAGCCGCCCACCGCGTAAAGTGCAAAACCGTGTTTCGCATAAACGTCAAAAACAGCTTGGGTGCCGGGCGCAGTTAGCCAGCCTCCTGTAACCTTCATACTGTCTGCGTCGCGTCTGCCCATCCGCGCAATATCCGTGCTGTCGCGCCCCAAATGTAATTAGGGCCATAGGGAACAGTGTAGTACGACCGCATCCGTCCCTGCCAGCGTCGAGATTGTACAGAAAAGTTTTTCGGATCAAGCACATGAGACAAGGGGACAGTAAACACTTCGTCCACTTCGCCCGGTTCTGGAGTAACTTGAAAGTCAGCCTCAACCAATGCCACAATTGGTTTCATCGTGAAACTGGTGACCGTTTCATGGCTTGAAAGCTGACCTAAAACACGCACATTTTCCTGAGGCAGACCGATTTCTTCACGCGCCTCTCGCAAAGCTGTTGCAGTGATATCTGCGTCCGACGGATCCTGTTTTCCGCCGGGAAAGGCAATTTGCCCCGGATGGTGCTTTAGCGCAGAAGATCGCTTTGTAAGGTAGACCGACCATTCATCGTCAATCTTGGTTAAAGCAATCAAAACACCCGCGGGCCGTAATCTTCGGCTCTCAGTCAGCACAATACCCGCATTTAAGTCGAAGTCAGAAGAGCTGTTCTGCTCTACTTCTAACGCTTTTATGGCGCGTTCAAACATCCGGGTTTTTGTCGTTGTCAAAACCAAGAGTTGATGCATCCAAATCATAATGCGCGCCGCAGAACTGACAATCCGCTGTTACCCGGCCCTCATCTGTCGTCATTGTTGTGATGTCTTTTGCAGAATAAATCGACAAACTTTGGCGCACGCGCTCTTCAGAACATGTGCAACCGAATTTCACAGGTTGCGCGTCATAGACACGGGGTTGTTCTTCGTGGAAAAGGCGGACCAACAAGTCATTCGGCGCAACCGATGGTCCGATCAGCTCCATGTCCTCAACTGTATCAAGCAACACGTTGGCCCGCGTCCAGTTTTCGGCCTGTTCACCCTGAACGATATCTTCGGGTTGCAACACATCACCGCCGCCCTCGCCTTGCGCCACAAAGGGAGACGCTTTTGGCATGTGTTGCAGCATCACGCCACCAGCACGCCAGTGTTCTTTTGATCCCGCTTCGGTTGAGCGACCAAAGCTGAGCTCAAAACGGGTGGGCAGTTGTTCAGATTGTGCGAAATAGGCCTCGGCACATTTGGCCAACGAACCACCCGCCAATGGGGTAATCCCCTGATACGGGACATTTCCTTCGCCTTGGTCGATCATGACAGCGAAGTATCCTTCGTTCAGCTGATCAAAAGCCGCAACGTCCGTGACCAAATCTTTGTCAAAACTGGCATAGGCCCGGATTCGCGCGGCTTCGCCTTCGACCTGCGGTCCATAGTAATCCGTGGCAATCATGCGAACAGCGCCTTTGGATTGGACTTGTAGCGACAACTTCCAACGCAATTTGATAGTTTGACCAATCAAAGCCGTCAGCAATGCCATTTCCGCAACCAACGCTTCGATGGCGGGCGGATAATCATGTTGCCGCAAGATGCCTTCGAGCACACCATCAAGACGAGCAACTCGACCGCGAATGTCCGCCGCGTCGAGCTGAAATGGCAGGACTGTATCGTCCCATGCGAGCTTTTGACCAATATTCATGGGGTTTCCTTACACGCCTATGCTTGGCATACCGGCGCTATATAAAGCCAACGCAACCAAGTTAAACCCCCCAGTCGCATTATGATACCACGTGTCGGAGCCCCCTTAGATCGCAACCAGCGCTATGTTTTGCGTCCCGGTGTCTATTGCGTGCTGCCCTATCGCAGCCAATTTCTGCTGACCGAAGAGTTTGAAAACGAGCCCGATATACAACTTCCGGGTGGTGGAATCGATTCAGGCGAGTCCGCTCTGCAAGCGTTACATCGGGAAGTCATGGAAGAAACAGGCTGGACAATTGCCCGCCCCAGAAGACTTGGGGCGTTCCGCCGTTTCACCTTTATGCCGGAATACGATCTATGGGCAGAGAAGCTTTGTAGTGTCTATGTCGCGCATCCTTGCCGCCAAATACGTGAGCCTTTGGAAACATTTCATCGAACTGTCTGGGCTTCCGGTGAAGAGGCCTTAGGTATTTTGGGCAATGACGGCGACCGGATGTATCTTGGTCGATATATGGACAGGTACTAACCCGAATAGTCGAGCAAGACAGATGACACATCGTCTTGCATCGCCAATCCATCTGCGAAATCCGTGAGCTTCCACAAAAACGCTTCGAAAAAAGTTGCGCCTGTCAGATCCCCGAGATCCGAAGCGATTTCTTCCAATCCGTCTTCACCCAACATTTCGCCTTTGCGATTCGTACATTCAGTGATCCCGTCAGAGTGCAAAAGCAAGCGATCCCCTGGCTCTAACTGAACTTCAAACTCTGAAAATTCGGCCCCGTCAAACAATCCGACTGGAAATCCCCCAGGTGAGTTTTGGGTGATCTCGCCCGTTGCACGATGAACAAGAGGATGTGGATGTCCGGCCTGCCCCAAACGGACACGACCTGTTTTCAATTCCAGATCGCCAAGCAGCATTGTGAAGTAATGTTCAGTGTCCATTTCTTCCAATACGAGCGTATTGAGTTTGTCTATCGCGGCTCTGGGTGCCACGGGTTCGTAATTGCCGTCATCTTTTCGGCGTAGTGCAACATTCATATCCGGGGCAACCGGCGACAGGAACCCTGCCAAGCGCGCCGTCATCAAAGCAGCGCTGATCCCATGGCCAGAAACATCAATCGCATACATTCCCAAATGGTCTGGACCTGCCGGATAGAACCCCACTAAATCACCGCCAACGTACCCACACGACCTTAAAAGCAGCGAAACCTTACAGGTTTCAAAGTCCCGATGGCGTTGGGGAAGCAAGGATTGCTGCAGTTTGCGCGCTTCTCGCAGATCGTTGTCTAATGCATCGTTTAGACGTTCAACTTCACGCAGAGCATCGCCAATAGCGCGGTTCTGGTCCGTCAGACGGGTCTGCATGTCCAAAATACGTTCACCAGCGCGGATTCTGGCACGCAGTTCGTGCGCGTCCACTGGTTTTGTCAAAAAATCATCAGCGCCTGCCTCTAACCCGACGGCGATTTCGGCCTTATCACTTTTGGAAGTAAGCAGGATGAAATATGTGTAGTCTGTATTGGAAATTTTCCGCAATTCGCGGCAAAATGCGACGCCGTCCATCCCCGGCATCATCCAGTCGCTTAGAATGATTTCTGGCATCGATTCTTGACACAGCTGTAACGCATCTTCACCCGATGCAGCCTCACGCACATCGTAACCCCAGCGTTTCAACGAAGACGTCAAAATCTTACGCTGAAGTTTGCTGTCGTCAACGACCAGCATTCGACGAGACGTTGCCGTTTCAGTCTGATTGCTCGATTCGACTTTGTTCAGTGTTGCCTGCATTTGGATGCCACTCTTGTTCAGGGACGTCATGGGCAATTTCTGTGAACAATTGGTCAACACGCAAATTTTAGTAACTCAGCTTTTTCAATTCATGCGTTTTTAACGCTCGTACGCGTGTTGTAGACCAAACGGAGAACGGACGGGATGCGCATATGTCGGTGTTGGTAAATTGGGAAAAGGTAAACGAACTTTGCAATGAAGTTGGTCAAGAAGACTTCGACGAAGTTGTAGAGTTGTTTTTAGAAGAGGTCGAAGAAACGTTGGGCCACGTTGGCCAAGAGGGGCGTTGCCTGGAACACGACTTACACTTCTTGAAGGGGTCTGCCTTGAACCTTGGTTTTGTGCAGTTTTCGGATCTATGCAAAGTCGGTGAAGCTGCCGCCGCCAATGGGGATGGGGCCCAAGTTGATGTCGCTAAAATTCAACTCAGTTATCAAGAGTCACGCACGCTTTTCTTGGGGGAAAGAGCAACTCAACTTCAAGCCAGTTAGACACTGAAAAAGTAAACGACAAGCAGACCCAAACATGGTCGCTTTACCGTGCGTTGATTGTGCGCCGCTCTATCTAAGTCACGGGCTTCGCCAAGAAGTAATCCCTAACCTATGACTTATGAAGACACTATTAGATGACGAATTGAGCCAAAGTTTCGTCATTTGTTATGTCGGTGTAGGTAAAGCCCGCGTCATCAATCCGCCGGAAAAGATCCAAGAAATTTTCTGGTCGATCCGTTTCGATCCCGATCAAAACCGAACCAAAGTTTCGAGCCGATTTCTTAAGGTATTCAAAACGGGTGATGTTGTCCGAAGCTCCAAGGTTATCCAAGAAATCCTTCAAAGCTCCGGGTCTTTGTGGAAGTCTTAGAATGAAGTACTTTTTCAACCCTTCATAGCGCTGAGCGCGTTCTTTCACCTCGGGCAACCGTTCGAAATCAAAGTTTCCACCCGAAGCGACGACGACAACACGTTTGCCGCGAATTTGATCTGTGACCTTCTCCAAAGCTTTGATCGCTATGGCACCCGCAGGTTCTAATACGATGCCCTCAACATTCAGCATTTCCATGATCGTGGCGCAGATACTGTCTTCTGGCACGTCGATCACTGCGGCCGGCGGCATATGGCGCAGCGCCTGAAAATTCAACGCGCCAATCTTGGCCACAGCGGCTCCATCAACGAAACTGTCAATTGGTGACACATCAATAGGCTCGCCTGCTTGCAAGGCACTCGCCAATGATTTTGCCCCCGATGGTTCCACTAAAGTGTATCCACACAAACCGCCAAAATAACTACTGACGCCAGCCGACAAGCCGCCTCCACCAACGGGTAGCAGAATGTGATCTGGCGCATCGCCCAGCTGTTCTTCAATTTCAACAGCGACCGAAGCCTGGCCTTCGATGACATCGGCATCGTCAAACGGTGACAAAAAATGCGCATCATTTTCGGCGCAAAACGTTTTGGCAGAAGCAAGCGTGTCGTCGAAATAGTCTCCTACCAGCCGTACATCCACATGCTCGCCACCAAACATGCGCGTTTTCATGATCTTCTGATCCGGGGTCGTAACTGGCATGAAAATCACGCCTTTGACCCCAAAATGTTTGCACATAAAGGCGACGCCTTGGGCATGATTGCCCGCGCTTGCACATACAAACACCCTCTGATCCGGCACTTTCCGCATAGCATTGAAAGCGCCCCGCAACTTGTAGGATCGCACGGGGCTTAAATCTTCGCGTTTAAGATAGACGTCCGCATTAAACCGGTCAGACAACATCACGTTGCGCAACAATGGCGTCGGCGGAAACACGTCTCGCATCGCGCTTGTGGCATCTTGGGCTGACGAAATGAATGACATAGACGCTCCTATCCAATTCAAACTATGTGGCACGGGGTGGATTTTGGTGCAATTGCCCCCAAGTCACATCCCTTTCTAGCAGGTAATCTTGCGGGTCGGGTTCAAACCCGGTATCGGCCCAGTGATTAATGAAGGAATCCGAAGATGAGCGCGCCCAAGAAAGTTGTTCTCGCCTATTCCGGCGGTCTCGACACGTCTATCATTCTTAAGTGGTTGCAGACCGAATACGGCTGCGAAGTGGTGACATTCACCGCTGACCTTGGTCAGGGGGAAGAACTAGAACCTGCCCGTGCCAAAGCAGAACTGATGGGCGCGTCTTCGATTTACATTGAAGACGTCCGAGAAGAGTTTGTACGCGACTTTGTCTTTCCGATGTTCCGGGCAAATGCGGTCTATGAAGGGCTTTACTTGCTGGGCACATCAATCGCGCGCCCATTGATTTCCAAGAGATTGGTTGAAATCGCCGAGGCCGAAGGCGCCGACGCCGTAGCGCATGGCGCAACCGGCAAGGGCAATGATCAGGTTCGGTTTGAGCTAAGCGCTTATGCTTTGAACCCCGATATCAAAGTGATCGCACCGTGGCGTGAATGGGATTTGTCGTCGCGCACAAAACTGATCGACTTTGCGGAAAAGAACCAAATCCCGATTGCAAAGGACAAACGCGGCGAGGCGCCATTCAGTGTGGATGCGAACCTGTTGCACACCTCGTCCGAAGGCAAAGTGCTGGAAGACCCGGCGGTCGAAGCACCGGGATATGTGTACCAGCGGACCGTTAATCCGGAAGATGCGCCTGACACCCCGGAATACATCGAAATTGGGTTCGAAAAAGGTGATGCTGTTTCCATCAATGGCAATGCTATGTCCCCGGCCGAGATTTTGACCAAATTAAACGAGCTCGGCGGTAATCATGGTTGTGGTCGTTTGGATCTAGTTGAAGGCCGGTTCGTAGGCATGAAGTCCCGTGGTATCTATGAAACCCCTGGCGGAACCCTCTTGTTAGAAGCTCATCGGGGTATTGAATCAATCACATTGGATCGCGGAGCTGCGCACCTAAAGGATGAGCTGATGCCCCGTTACGCAGAGCTCATTTACAATGGCTTCTGGTTCTCACCAGAGCGGGAAATGCTGCAAGCGGCCATCGACAAAAGCCAAGAACATGTCACAGGAACTGTGCGTCTAAAGTTGTACAAAGGTTCCGCGCAATGTGTCGGGCGCTGGTCAGAACATAGTCTCTATTCAGAGGCACACGTCACGTTCGAAGACGATGCGGGCGCCTATGACCAACAAGATGCGGCAGGGTTCATTCAACTGAATGCCTTGCGTCTTAAACTTTTGGCAGCACGTAACAAACGAGTCGGTTGATCTGATTTTCGGCATGTCTGGGAACAACCTCGGGCATGCCAATGTATCCGATTAACGGATCCGATGTTGATATAGTTCCTCATAGATCGGCAAGGATTCCGCTAAAAGAGTTAGAAATTCCTTTGGCAAATCCGGCAACGGGCCTTCTGCATCCGCAAAACCAGTAGACGCATGAACAGCCCCATACCAGTGCTCCGCCCAAACTCCATCACATGGATGCCCACCACGCTGCCACGACAACATCGATGGTTCCCAAGTCAGATCTAACTTTGCACATAAGTGCATTAGGGTCTGTTCAGGATTAGTTCGTATGTCCGAACTGTCCACAATCACCGGATTTTGCCCAAAGGTTCGCACGTCGTCGAAAATCTGCGCTTGTTGACGAAAACCCAGATCATCCAAACTGGGTATGGCGCGTTTTGCCGCGTAACTGGCAATAACTCTGGCTGGATGACGGATCAAAAACACATGCCTTGCATCACGAAACCAATCACGTGGAATTCCATCAATCATATGGTGTGTCATTTGTTTGGAGTACAAGTTCTTAGGTGGCTCGCACGTCATACTCGCCGCGACATTAACAGGATCGCATGACATCGACCCCAAAATCTGGTCGCGCATTGGGTGATCTGCCCCAGTCAATTTGAGGTAAGCGCCGTAAAAAGGTTCATCCACAACATCAAAATCTGATCGCGCACCAAAACTATACATCATGGCTGTCGAAAGATTTCGCGGCCCGGACCACATCGCAATATGCATGTCACCTCCGTTCAATTGGCCGTGAAAAACGATGCCAGCGTATTGAGACACACACTTCTATGCCACATCTTGTCGCCAAAGCAACGGAGACTCCCCCATGTCAAAACGAATTACTCTTGCTGCCCTTGCCCTTATCGTAAGTCCCATCGCCGCAGCGGCCCAAACAGATGTCCTGACTGTCGCAGGAGGATGTTTCTGGTGCGTAGAGGCTGATTTTGAAAAAGTAAAAGGCGTTAAAGAAGTGGTGTCCGGTTTTACCGGGGGCAGCATTGCGAACCCGTCTTACAAACAAGTAACTAAGGGCGGCACGGGTCACTACGAAGCTGTTCAGATCACATATGATTCATCCAAAGTGTCCCGAAAGCAGCTTTTGTCGATGTTCTTGCGCTCTGTTGATCCAACTGATGCCGGTGGGCAGTTTTGTGATAGAGGCGAGTCCTACCGAACAGCGATCTTCGCCGGAAATGATACAGAGAAAAAAGTGGCCGCAGCTGCGATCAGCGAAGCACAATCGGCTTTAGGCCAGAAGATCGTTACGCCCGTTCTAAACGAGGGGGCCTTCTTTGCTGCTGGTGCGGAACATCAAGACTATTACAAAAGCTCTGAACGTGTGTTGACCCGATTTGGGGTCAAAAAGAAGTCTGAAGCCTACAAACGCTATCGCAAGGCATGTGGTCGTGACGCGCGTGTACAACAACTTTGGGGTTCTGCTGCTCCATTCGCAGGGTCTTAGATTCCAAGGTCCCGAAAGTCTTCAAGATCTTTCAGATCCGGGATCACGTCCGCTGTGCCGTAGCGCGTCACCATGATCGCTGCGGCAGTATTTGCCGTTATTAGGGCCTGCTCCATTGGTTGACCGCGATCAAGACACGCGATGAGATAACCGGCGAATGTGTCCCCAGCTCCAGTGCTATCGACCGCTTTCACTTTTATCGGGGGCACAGAATGCGCCGAGTTTTTATTATGCCAAACGGCGCCTTTAGAGCCCATCGTGATGACGACGTTTTCAATCCCAAGATCTTTGGCAGGCTTATCCAATGCTTCCGATAACTGAACCGCTTCGACCTCGTTCAACACAAGTAGGTCCAGATGTGGCAGTACATCTTTAACGGCCAATGCATCAAACGGCGCCGCGATGTAAGCAACGTTCAAACCCATCTGTTTCGCGAGGGTACATGCCGTTTCTTGTGCATTCGTCTCGTTCTGACACACAAACCAATCCCCAACATTGGCTTGCGACAAAGCGGTCCGAAGTTGGTTTTCTGATATGTGCTGGTTCGCCCCTGGATAAAGTATAATGTTGTTTTCGCCATCAGTGTCAGTTGCGATAATGGCGTGGCCAGTCGCAACCTCGGAGATGGAGATATGGCTGGGGTCCACACCATATTCCAAAAGCAATTCTACGGCCCACTTGCCATCAGCGCCAACAGACCCAATGTGAAAAACGCGGGACGCAGCGCGTGCCGCCGCAACGGAAATATTGGCGCCTTTGCCACCCAATCCTTTGCTATGCTTGGTAGAAGCCAGAGTCTCGCCCGGCCCCGGTAGGTGGGGAACAGAATAAAACAAATCTGCGTTAATAGAGCCTAGATTCCATACCGCCATTATCCCACCTTACATGCTGCCAATATGGCCATGTTTAGAATGTCATTGGCCGTATGTGTGGTCGAACAAATCTGAATACTTTCATCGACACCGCTAAGAATAGGACCAATCACAGTTGCACCCGCCATTTCTTGCATTAACTTTACGGAAATGCTGGCGGAATGGCGCGCAGGTACGACGAGGATATTCGCAGGGCCTGTTAGGCGACAAAACGGGTAATTCTCTTGAACAACTTCATTCAGCGCAACATCAACAGTCATCTCGCCTTCGTACTCAAAATCGACGCCCCGAGCATCCAAGACGCGTGGCGCTTTATTCATCTTTTCCGCTCTTTCAGACACCGGGTAGCCGAATGTAGAGAAGCTCACAAAGGCTACGCGCGGCTCTAATCCCAAGTTTCGAGCCACAGTCGACGCACGTTCAGCAATATTGGCAAGATCTTCTTCGTCAGGCCATTCGTGAACCAATGTATCCGCAATCAAGACGATGCGGCCTTTCAGAAGGAGTGCTGTGATCCCCGCAGCCCCGTTGGCAGCATCCGCGTCAAACACATGGTTGATCCGGTCTAACACATGCGCAGATTTACGAGTTGCACCTGTAACCAAGCCATCACCATGTCCATGCGCCAACATCAAGGACGAAAATACGTGGCGATCACGTGCGGCGAGTCTGTGTACGTCTTTCTGGTCGAATCCTTTTCGTTGCAGTCGGTCGTATAAAAATTCTTTGTACGTTTCGAAATGAGGAGAGTTTGCTGCGTTCACAATTTCGAGCTCTCGAACCGCATCGGCAAGGCCTGCTTCTTCCAGCTTTTCTTTCACATCATCTTGGCGGCCGATGACTAGGGCTTTGCCAAGACCGGAACGCTGATACATCACTGCGGCACGAAGTGTTCGTGGATCGTCACCTTCGGCAAATATCATGCGCGCTTGGTTCGCTCGAGCGCGCGCGTTGATACCCCGCAGAATGTTCGCTGTAGGGTCCATTCTGCCTTTTAGACCCGCTTCATAGGCATCAATGTCGATAATTGGACGACGAGCAGCACCCGTGTCCATGCCCGCCCGGGCAACAGCAGGCGGAATGCGATAAATTAACCGAGGATCAAACGGCGTCGGAATGATGTAGTCTCTACCAAAGGTCAAACTCCGCCCATAAGCCAAAGCAACCTCGTCTGGCACATCTTCGCGCGCAAGATGTGCCAACGCATTTGCGCAAGCGATTTTCATCTCATCATTGATTGCTCGGGCATGAATGTCCAATGCACCACGGAACAAATATGGGAACCCCAGAACGTTGTTCACTTGGTTCGGATAATCACTTCGGCCAGTTGCAACAATTGCATCCATTCGAACTTCGTGTGCTTCTTCTGGCGTGATTTCTGGATCTGGGTTAGCCATCGCAAAGATTACCGGATTGTCCGCCATGCTGGCTACCATTGCTGGGGTGACTGCCCCTTTAACGGAAACACCCAAGAATACATCTGCGCCAACCATAGCCTCTTCCAAGCTACGAAGCTCGGTGTTGATCGCGTGTGCTGATTTCCACTGGTTCATTCCTTCGGTACGACCTTGGTAAATCACGCCCTTAGTGTCACACACGATGCAATTATGATGCTGCGCACCCATAGATTTCAGCAATTCTATGCATGCGATTCCCGCAGCACCGGCCCCGTTCAAAACGATCTTTACGTCTTCAATTTTTTTGCCAGACAGAAAAAGTGCGTTAATCAAACCAGCGGCGCAAATCACAGCGGTACCGTGCTGATCGTCATGAAAGACAGGAATGTCCATTTCCTCTTTCAGACGCTGTTCGATGATAAAACATTCTGGTGCTTTGATGTCTTCAAGGTTGATTCCGCCAAAAGTTGGCCCCATCAACCGTACCGCATTGCAAAATTCGTCCGGGTCTTCTGTGTCTAGTTCAATGTCGATTGAATTCACGTCGGCAAAACGTTTGAACAAGACCGCCTTGCCTTCCATTACCGGCTTGCCACCCAATGCACCCAAATTCCCCAAGCCCAGAACGGCAGTTCCGTTCGAAATCACGGCGACCAAATTGCCCTTATTCGTATAGTCATAAGCCAATTCTGGATTATCCGCGATTGCGACACAGGGCACAGCCACACCAGGAGAATACGCGAGACTAAGATCCCGCTGGGTCGTCATCGGGACCGTCGCCTGGACCTCCCATTTTCCAGGTGTTGGTTCCAAGTGGAAGGCCAGTGCCTCTTCATCAGTAACGCGTGTTTTCGACATGTGGCCTCTCCTCTATGGCTCAAGCGTCATAACAAGCGTGCATCGCGTCCTCAACTGCCGGATTTCACACCTTTTAGTCGGACAGGGGGGTTAGTATGGTTGGCCCAATCAACCGGGGGACCAAAATGACCGTCACACCAATGATGGCGCAATATTTAGGGATCAAAGAAGCGCACAAAACTGCGTTGCTGTTTTACCGGATGGGCGACTTCTACGAGATGTTTTTTGATGACGCTGTTGCAGCAGCCGAAGCATTGGATATCGCCTTGACCAAGCGTGGAAAACACGACGGAGAAGACATCCCGATGTGTGGCGTTCCTGTGCATTCTGCTGAAGGCTACCTTCTGACCCTGATCCGCAAGGGGTTCCGGGTCGCTGTGTGTGAACAGCTTGAAAGTCCCGCCGAAGCGAAGAAGCGCGGGCACAAGTCAGTCGTCAAACGCGACGTCGTTCGCATTGTAACGCCCGGAACTTTGACCGAAGACAGCTTACTTGAGGCCCGGCGACACAACTACTTATCTGCATTTGCAACTGTCCGTGATGCGGCCGCTTTGTCATGGGTGGATATGTCAACCGGGGCGGTTTCGGTAATCCGAACAACACAGGCACGATTGGGCGCAGAACTTGCCAGATTAGCGCCTGCAGAATTGGTCTTGTCTGAAACAGCATTCGCAGATTTAGCCTATTTAGAGCCGGAATACGGCATCGCGCTAACTGAATTATCGCGAGCCAGCTTCGACAGCCAAGCAGGCGAAGACCGGATAAAATCAACATATACCGTCAAAAGCCTAGACGCGTTTGGCCAATTTGATCGCGCGGAAGTCGCGGCATTAGGGGCTTTGCTGTCTTATCTAGAGTTGACCCAAAAAGGTAAGCTGCCACTTCTGCAAACACCGCGCCAGGAAACAGTCTCTAGCAACGTACAAATTGACGGGGCGACACGCCGTAATTTGGAACTGACTCAAAGTATGTCTGGTGGCCGCGCGGGATCTTTGCTGAGTGTGATCGACCATACAAATACCGCCGCCGGTGCGCGGCTGTTAGAGCGCAGGATCTCGAACCCATCTTGTGACGTGTTTCAAATCCATCAACGGCTGGATTGTATTTCTTTGTGTGTGAATGACAGCGCACTACGGTCTGATCTAAGGAGCGCGCTGCGACAAGTTCCGGATCTTGAACGCGCCTTGTCACGCTTATCATTAGATCGGGGCGGTCCGCGTGATCTGGGTTCGGTTCGAAACGCATTGGCCCAAGCCGTTCAGTTGGTCAATCGACTAAACCAAACGACAGAACTGCCCGAACTAATGATGGAATATTCCAATGATCTCGTCGGGCACGAACCGCTAGCGGAACGGTTAGAAGACACACTGATCGCAGATTTACCGCTTCAGGCGCGAGAGGGCGGTTTCATCGCGACCGGCGTTAGCGAAGATTTAGACGAAGCAAGGGTATTGCGAGACGAAGGGCGGTCGGTTATCGCAAAAATGCAAAGCGAATATCAGACCCTAAGCGGAATAAACTCTCTCAAGATTAAACATAACAACGTTCTTGGATACTTCGTCGAAACGCCCGCCAATCACGCAGACAAGATGTTGTCGGAACCAATGTCCGAAACATTCATCCACCGCCAAACAACAGCCAACCAGGTGCGGTTTACAACAGTGGAATTGTCGGAATTGGAATCGAAAATTCGTTCTGCTGGTGAGCATGCCCTTTCTTTAGAAAAGGCGTTGTTCGAAGAGCTGCGTTCAAACGTCGTTGCCGAAGCCGCCCGCTTGTATCAAGTTAGCCGCGCATTGGCCGCGATTGATGTCTTCGCCGGCCTAGGCGAATTGGCTGTACGCGAAAACTGGGTCCGCCCAAAGCTTGATGACAGTCGGCATTTCATGATCGAAAATGGCCGTCATCCAGTTGTTGAGGCGTCATTGAAATCTTCGAATGGCAACACGTTCATAGCGAACTCTTGCGATTTGGGCGCAGAAGGTGCGGATCCAAACATTTGGCTTTTAACCGGCCCTAACATGTCGGGTAAGTCGACTTTCCTTCGGCAGAACGCGTTAATCGCCATTCTCGCACAAATGGGAAGTTTTGTACCCGCATCCGAGGCACATATTGGTTGGGTTAGTCAGATATTTTCCCGCGTCGGTGCGTCTGATGATTTGGCCCGCGGAAGATCGACGTTTATGGTCGAGATGGTAGAAACAGCCGCCATCTTGAATCAGTCAAACGGGCGGGCTTTGGTTATCTTGGACGAGATTGGCCGCGGCACATCCACTTATGATGGTCTATCTATCGCCTGGGCCACATTAGAACACTTACACGAAGTGAATTCCTGCCGCGCCTTGTTTGCCACGCATTACCATGAACTCACTGCTTTGGCTGGAAAGCTGGACGGAGTCCAAAACGCGACTGTTGCGGTCAAAGAATGGGAAGGCGACGTTATTTTCCTGCATGAGGTGCGCGAAGGATCTGCAGACCGATCTTATGGCGTTCAAGTTGCAAAATTGGCCGGCTTGCCGAACTCTGTCATCGAACGGGCGCGAACTGTTCTTGATGCATTAGAAGAAGGAAGCCGTGAGGGCAAAGCCAACCCCGCCGCTGTAATTGATGATCTGCCGCTGTTCTCTGCCGCACCTCCGCCAATGGCAGCGTCTAGGAAGGATGATCCAGCGCTTGATCTGCTGGATGACATTCTTCCTGACGAGCTTTCACCGCGCGAGGCGCTGGACCTTATCTATAAACTGAAAGCAGCCCGCGTCGATTAAGACGCGGGAGTAGAAGAAACGCCAACTTGCGCAGGTCGCAACAAGCGGTCGTGCAGCATGAAGCCCTCAGCAGCAATATCTATGATATCACCCGCTTTGGTTCCCGGAACAGGTGCTTCGAACATGGCTTGATGCTGCTGTGGGTCGAACTTGTCGCCGACAGCAGGTGAAATCAGTGTCATTCCGTGTTTGCTAAATACGTTGAGCAACTCACGCATTGTCAGCTCTACACCTTCGATCAGCGCTTTGCTGTCTTCGGTTTCGCCGCCGCTTGCTGCTTCAAGTGCACGCTTCATATTGTCATATACTGGCAACATGTCCCGAGCGAGCTTAGAACCGCCATAGTTTTCAGCCTCGCGGCGATCTTTTTCAGACCGTTTGCGTGCATTTTCTGCATCCGCCAAAGCGCGCATGAACCTGTCTTTCAAATCATCGCGTTCTGCACGCAATGCATCAAGCTCAAGTTCTTCGTCGGTGTATTCTTCTTCGGCCGCGGCAGCTTCTTCATCTGCTGCTGCAAGAATATCATCCAAAAATTCGTCGTTGTCTGGTTCAGCCATACGTAGCCTCTAACTTCGGTCTGACAGCAGCTTGCCGACGAGTTGTGCGGTATAATCCACAATCGGCACGATGCGTCCATAATTCAAACGAGTGGGGCCGATGACACCAACTGCGCCCACCACCTTACGGTCAGCGTTCATATATGGGGAAACCACCAAAGAGGAACCCGAAAGTGAGAAAAGTTTGTTCTCGGAGCCAATAAAAATGCGAACACCGTCACCTGACTCGGTCAATTCAAGAAATTCTGCAATATCCCGCTTACGTTCAAGGTCATCGAACAGTGTTCTGACCCGCTCAAGTTCTTCTCCTTGCTCTTCCGTCAACAGATTCGATCTGCCGCGTACGATCAATCGTTC
>CALHST010000006.1 GCA_938038825.1 uncultured Paracoccaceae bacterium
ACGCCGGTTCACAGAATCAATTTTGGACATGTCGATGGCTTCCATTCCCAAGGGCACCTCTTTTTCAGCGCGCGCAGGTTGGCGGGCGCTCAAAGGACCGGCCGGCTGGCGGCGGAAAGGATATGTCAACATGTGCCACAAGGACATCAATCAGGGGCCTTTGTGGTGAGTGCAAGCGCGTGCAACTCACCCGACGGGCCATCCATTTTGCCCTTGAGGGCTGCATAGACGGCGCGTTGTTGTTGGACGCGGTTTTTGCCGCGAAAGCTTTCATCTACCACCATGGCAGACATATGCACGCCGTCATCGCCGCCCACTTGAATCTGTGCATCGGGAAATGCCTCGCGCAAAAGGTCTTCGATTTGCTGGGCTTGCATGGGCATTGGGGTCTGTTCCTTCGCGTTACGGCATTGGTTTGATCAAGAAATAGGGCGATGGGGCGGGGGCTGCAAGGCATGAGACTTTCGGCTAAGGCCTCTTGCACCTTTTGGTCGGGGGCCTCACCTTGCAGATTATGACAGATACGATCTTTGAAAGCGCGCCGGAACAGGCGCTGGATTGGCACAAGGCCGGGCAAGGCGCGGCGTTGGCCACAGTAGTGGACACATGGGGCAGTGCCCCGCGTCGTGCGGGATCACAGCTTGTAATTTCGGGGGGCGGCGAGATGCAGGGGTCTGTGTCCGGGGGCTGTGTCGAAGGCGCAGTGATGGTCGAAGCGCTGGAGGCATTGGAAGACGGCAAAGCGCGGCTGTTGGAATTTGGTGTAAGTGACGGGGATGCCTTTGCCGTTGGGTTGGCCTGTGGCGGCACGATCCGCGTCTTTGTAGAACCTGTTGGGCCAACTGGGATACCGGCCGAGGTGCTGGAGGCATTGGTTGCAGCGCGCACTGCACGTCGGCCTGCTGCCTATGTCACGTCTTTGTCGTCAGGCGGTGGCCATTTGGCGACAGGTGGAGATTTCCCCAATCGCTTCCGTATGGATCGCACAGGCGTGGAAGAGGACGGCGATACTTTTGTGACGATCCACAATCCGCCTCTGCGCTTGGCTGTGGTGGGGGGCGTGCATATTGCTCAAGCCTTGGTGCCTATGGCGCGCATTGCAGGGTTTGATCCTGTGGTGATTGATCCCCGTGCGGCCTTTGGGTCTGCCGAACGGTTCCCCGGCGAGACGATCTTGGATGATTGGCCGGATGAGGCCCTGTCAGCCTATGGCTTGGATACCCGCACAGCGCTGGTCTTGCTAACCCATGATCCGAAACTGGATGATCCCGCGTTGCACATTGCGCTGCGTTCGCCTTGTTTTTATATCGGTACGCTGGGATCCAAGCGCACCCATGGCAAACGGTTGGAACGGCTGGCCGAAGCAGGATTTAAGCCCGACGATGTCGCGCGCATCCATGGTCCTGTTGGGTTGGACATTGGCGCTGCAAGCCCGTCCGAGATCGCTGTGTCGATCCTGTCCGAGATCCTCAAAACCTTGCGGAAGCCAGAATGAAATTCGGGCCAGTTCCAGTGCTCGAGGCCGTTGGTGCCATTCTCGCGCATTCCAAACCCGTTGACGGTGGGGTGCTGAAAAAAGGCAGCCCGTTGTCCGAGGCAGACGTTCAGAAACTCGCCGCGACGGGCGCGCGCACGGTAACTGTCGCGCGGCTGGAACCTCATGACGTGCATGAAAACGCTGCAGCGTCAGCATTTGCGCAAGCCGTTGTGCAAGACGGCGAAGGGCAAGGCATCCGGGTGTCCGGTGCTGGAACAGGTCGGGTGAACCTTTATGCGACAGCACCTGGTATTCTGGAAATCACGCCCGGAAGTGTTGAGAGGGTGAATGCCATTGATCCAATGATCAGCATCGCGACATTGCCCCGTTGGCAGCGGGTTGAACCGGGTATGATGGTCGCAACAATAAAGATCATTGCCTATGCGGTCACCAAAACGGCTTTGGCAGATGTCTGCGCGGCGGCGCAGTCTTGTCTGACCATTCGCCAAGCGGCGTTTCGCTCTGTCACATTGATCGAAACGCAAACAGGGGCAGAGCCCAATTCAGACAAAGGGCGCAACGCAACGCACGCGCGCCTCAGCCGTTTGGGGGTTGCGCTGGAACCACAGATGCAGGTCCCCCACAAAACAGCGCCCCTGGCTGCCGCCCTTTGGCAAGCGCAGGGGGATGTGATCTTTATTTTAACAGCCTCTGCCACATCTGATCCGGCTGACGTGGCCCCAGCAGCGGTGCGGGCGGCGGGCGGCACAGTGGAACGCTTTGGGATGCCCGTTGATCCAGGGAACCTGTTGTTTGTAGGCGATCTGAAAGGCAAGCCTGTGATTGGCCTTCCCGGATGTGCGCGCTCACCTGCGTTGAACGGGGCCGATTGGGTGCTGGAACGTGTTCTTTGCGGCGTCGGTATCTCTGCAGATGACATTGCAGCCATGGGGGTGGGCGGGTTGCTGAAAGATATCCCAACACGCCCCGTGCCGCGCAAACGGATCGAAACGCCGACTGAATAGACGCGGCTTTCGATACAAGCTGTTACAGCTCCTGCGACATTTTCGGTTTCCATGAAGTCTGGCCCGTGGTTAACTCGATTCAACCAAAAAGAATGTTCACATGAAGGGAGATTGGCATGGCGCGAGTATCGATGACGGTTAACGGCCGTATGTTGAGTGGCGAGGCTGAGGGTCGGACGTTATTGAGTGTATTTTTGCGGGATGTTTTGGGTTTGACTGGGACGCATGTTGGGTGTGACACGTCG
>CALHST010000007.1 GCA_938038825.1 uncultured Paracoccaceae bacterium
GTCGCAAGAAAATCAAAGTCGCATCCTTTGTCGGCTTGCTCGATGTGTTTTGCGAACATCCAGCCATAACCCCGTTCATATCGCGGTTTTGGCGGCTGCCATGCGGCGCGGCGTTCGGCCAATTCGGCATCCGAGAGCTGCACATTCAACGACCGGTTTGGCACGTCCACGTCGATGATGTCTCCGGTCTGTATCAATGCCAAAGGACCACCAACATAAGATTCCGGCGCGACATGCAAAATACAGGCCCCATACGACGTCCCGGACATGCGTGCATCAGACAGCCGCACCATATCACGCAACCCTTGCTTTAGCAGTGCTTTAGGCATCGGAATCATACCCCATTCCGGCATGCCCGGCCCCCCCTTGGGCCCTGCGTTACGCAAGACCAGCACACTGTCCGCAGACATCGGGTAATCTTCGTCGTTTATGATCTTTTTTAGATCAGCATAGCTGTCTGCCACAATGGCTGGGCCTGAATGCGTTTGGAACTTTGGATCCATGGCCGCCGGTTTGATCACAGCACCATCCGGAGCCAAGTTGCCCCGCAACACGGCCAGTGATCCTTCTTCGTAAACGGGATTCGACAAAGGCCGGATCACATCGTCATTGAAGTTCTTGGCGTTTTGAATGTCATCGCCGAGCGTTTTGCCTGTCACGGTGGTAACCGTGAGATCCAGCTTGTCCCCAAGTTCCTTCATCAACGCGGGCAAACCCCCGGCGTAATAGAAATCTTCCATCAGGTATTCTGATCCTGACGGGCGGATATTGGCAATCACCGGCGTTGTGCGGCCTATGGCATCAATGTCATCCAGCCCCAGTGGCACCCCGGCCCTGCGCGACATGGCAATCAAATGAATAATCGCATTTGTGGAACACCCTGTCGCCATCGCAACTGTGACCGCATTACGCGTTGCGGCCGGTGTGATGATTTTATCCGGCGTCAGATCCTCCCACACCATATCCACAATGCGCCGCCCACAGGCCGTCGCCATGCGCTTGTGACTGGCATCTGGTGCTGGGATAGAGGATGCGCCGGGAAGCGTCAGGCCAAAACCTTCGGCGATCGACATCATGGTCGAGGCTGTCCCCATAGTCATGCAGGTGCCATAAGATCGCGCGATCCCGCCTTGAACGCCTTCCCATTCGGATTTATCGATGTTGCCCGCCCGGCGTTCATCCCAATACTTCCAGACGTCTGTTCCAGACCCCAATTTTTGCCCCGCATAGTTGCCGCGTAACATGGCCCCGGCTGGCAAAAAGATGAACGGCAGCCCCATGGACACCGCACCCATTACCAAGGCTGGTGTGGACTTGTCACAACCACCCATCAGGACAACGCCGTCCACCGGATGGCTGCGTAAACCTTCTTCGACTTCCATGGCCCCCAAGTTGCGATACAACATCGACGTTGGCTTTAAGAATTGCTCTGCAAAGTCGTGCACGGGCAATTCGGCTGGGGTTGCGCCGGCTTGCAAGATCCCCCGTTTGACCCACTCTGCCCGGTCTCGAAGATGGTGATGACACGGCGACAAATCGGACCATGTGTTGATGATGGCAATAACGGGCTTGCCCTCCCAATCTTCGCCGGACCAGCCCATTTGCATGGCGCGGCTGCGATGGCCCATAGAGCGCAAATCATCTGGCGCAAACCAGCGCGCGGAACGGAGATCTTCGGGTTTTTTGCGCATATCGCGGATGATCCAGACATTTGGTGTTGGGGCAAAATTCTATCAAAACCTAACACCAAGAGCTTCCCCGCGCCACAGATTCCGCCCCGTTCGCCGGTCCTGTGCACCGTCAACAATCGCAGTTTTCAAAATCCAGACGCATAGTCTCTCACAATGTCCTGATCCGACGCCATTGCGCTACAATCTGTGGTGGAGTTCTTTTGAGCACTGCGTATAATTGTTGAATGAAATTGAGAGTACGCACCTATTTGATGTTCGCATTTGCTGTTGCGGCAATGGTGCCTTTGGTTGTTTTTTGGCTGTGGCCATATTCCAGCATTCTAGACAGAAAATATGCAGAAGTGCGTGAGCGCCATCTTTTGATTGCAAACAATCTTGGTGCGGCGATGGAAACCTATCATCGCGATATTGTGGTCGCGATAGAAAGCCTTGCGCCATCGATTGCCGAAGGCAAAAGTATCGAGGCCAAACCCATCTTTGCCAACCTTAATTTTCGCCACATCTGCGTATTCGACAATAAGTCCGGCACACTCAGCCAGTCCTATTTGGACGAAGACAAAAAGTGCCCGCAAACCATTCCCGCTAATACGCTGTCCTTGTTTGAACAATTGGTACCAACGTCCAAGGTGGCAACATCTGGCGTTATGATACCAGATGGCGGCCGACCCCAGATTTTCCTGTTTACGGAAACGGGATCTTCACTTGTGGTTGCCGCGATTTACACGGATTTCTTTCTTGCTCTGCAAGAACGCATCAGCTTCGGTCGCCTGGGACACGCAGCCATTGTCGATCATAAGGGGCGTGTTCTGGCACACCCCAGGGAGGAGTGGGTAGCAACAGCGCATGATATGTCACAATTACCGCCAGTGCGCCGCATGATCGCTGGCGAAACTGGTGTGGAAACCTTTATGTCCCCTGCACTTTCGCTTGACATGATCGCCGGATTTACCGCGGTGCCGGGTCCAGGATGGGGTGTTATGGTGCCCCAACCCATTCGTGAATTCGAAGACGCCGCGCACGCATTTAACCGGGACGCTCTGATCATATTGTCCATCGGCCTCGTGCTGTCTCTGCTCTTGGCTGCCTCTGTTTCAAACCTGTTTTCCGGGAAAATTGAAGATATTGAAAATCAGGTTCACAATGTCCGCAAGGGCAGACTGTTACCTGCCAAAAAAATCACGTCCGAGGTTATTGGGATACGCGAACTGAGTGCGCTTAGAGACGGCGTTGACACAATGGCGCGAACCACCATTCAGGCCCGCGAAGACAGTCTGAAGCATACTCAAGAACTGGAAGACGCCAATGCGTTGTTACGTCGTGAAATCGACGACCGCGAAATTGCAGAAGCACAGCGCGCACGCAGCGAAGCACGCTTTCAGGGAATGTTCGATAATGCCCCCATCCCCATTCGGGAAGAAGACTTTTCCGAGGTCAAAAAGGCCATTGATGCTTTGGGCATAAAAGACCCCAAGCAGTTTGAAGAGTACTTGAACGATAACCCCGGTTTCATCCGCGCATGTGGTGACAAGGTGATTGTGCTGAACGCAAACCGGGCCTCTGTTGCGCTGCACAAATTTCCCGACAAGGCGCAGATGCTGACGCAGGTTGCGACCCCACTTAGTCCCGAGTCCTTTGAGATCCTGCGGCAGATTCTTGTTGTTATCCACTCGGGCGAAACCAAGCTGTCCTATCAGGTCCCAATTTATCCCATAAGCGGCGAAATGCGCCACATGCAAGCCGCATGGATGGTGCTGCCCGGGCATGAAAACACCTATCGCCGGATCTTGTTATCGTCCATTGACCTGACAGAGCGGGTCAAATCAGAAAAACGGTTGCACAAAGCTCAGAAGATGGAGGCGGTCGGTCAGTTGACCGGCGGTATCGCGCATGATTTCAACAATCTGTTGACAGTTATCGGTGGCAATGTCGATCTGATCCAAGAAGACATTTCCCATGCGGCAGATTACGTACAGCCGATCCAATCTGCGGTGGCGCGTGGCAGTGAACTTACTCAGCGTTTGCTTGCCTTTTCTCGACAACAACCTTTAACGCCTAAGGTCATTGATCTGATTGATCTGATCACCGAAATGACCGAACTGCTTAGGCGCACCTTGGGAGAGGACGTTGAGGTCAAATTCCACCATGATCCAGACCTTTGGGCCACCCTTGCCGATCCAAATCAGGTCGAAAACGCGCTGTTAAACCTGGGATTAAATGCCCGTGATGCCATGCCCGTGGGCGGAACCTTGTCTATCGAATGCCAAAATGTGCAGGTATCGGGCCGAGATGCAGACGAAATGGAGGATGGCGATTACGTCATGATTTCCGTCTCTGACAACGGCACAGGTATGCCGCCCAAAGTTGCCTCACATGCTTTCGAACCCTTCTTTACGACAAAAGCTGTGGGCAAAGGCAGCGGGCTGGGATTGTCGATGGTGTATGGGTTTGCAAAACAGTCCAAAGGGCATGCCGACATCGAAAGCACACCAGGCCAAGGCACGACGATCAGGGTGTATCTGCCGCGTGGGATTGCCCAGTCTGAACAAATCACGCGATCAATTCCGGCTTTGGATTTTCCAAAAGGCGACGGGCAAAGTGTTCTTGTGCTGGAAGATCAGGACGACGTGCGCACCTATTTGATCCGTCTTCTGGAGCTCATGGGGTATACACCCCTTCCCGCCCGGAACGCGTATGAAGCCCAAGGTTTGCTGAAAATTCATTCCGATATTCGTGTCGCAGTCTGTGACATCATGATGCCCGGCGGAATGAGCGGAACAGAATTTGCCGCACAGGTCATGGAAAACGATCCCGACTTTAAGGTGATCTTCATTTCGGGACACACACCCGAGCATTCCATCGCCACAGACAGTATCTTGCAAGACTGCGTATTGCTGACCAAACCGTTTGACTCGCGCCTTTTGGGCGAGCTGCTGCATCGTTATGTCAGGTCTCAAAGCACGGATTATGTCGTCTCTGCAACGCCGACGTGACTCTGTGATACCCGGTTCGCCACACTAGGGCGCCGTGCGCCGTAACCCAGTATCTGCATCAAACAAATGGGCTTGGCCGGGCTGGACAGAAAAGCGATGGTCCGGGGCGCTGCCGCTCAGCACATGGACCCCTTGCAAGCTTGCCGTGAAGCTTTCGCCAGATCCGATAAGGTCCCCGTGCAGCAAAGTGTTTGCGCCCAAAGGTTCTGCCATTTTGACATGCACATGGATCGGACCGTTTCGATCAACCACCAAATGTTCCGGGCGCACGCCAAATTTGACAGGGCCGTCTGCGCCTATAGCCGCCGCGACGGTTGTATCACCAACAATGACCTGCCCACCGGAAACAGTTGCATCAACAATATTCATGGCTGGGCTGCCGATAAACTGCGCAGCAAACAAGGTTCGCGGCGTTTCGTACACCTCTAACGGCGTGCCGATTTGTTCCGCCACACCGCCGTTCATCACGATCATACGGTCCGCCATGGTCATCGCTTCGACCTGATCGTGGGTCACATACAGCGCCGTAATACCAAGTTTGGATTGCAGCTCCTTGATCTCAAGCCGCATCTGAACCCGAAGCTTTGCGTCCAAGTTTGACAAGGGTTCATCAAACAAGAACACCGCCGGCTCGCGCACAATGGCCCGTCCCATGGCAACCCGTTGGCGCTGACCGCCTGACAGTTGTTTGGGTTTACGATCCAGCAGTGGTTCCAACTGCAACAGGCGTGCGGCCTCGACAACCTTTGCATCAATCGCGTCTTTGGCAAGACCCGCAATCTTCAGTCCATAGCCCATGTTCTTGCGCACAGACATATGCGGGTACAAAGCATAGTTCTGAAAGACCATCGCGATGTCTCGGTCCATGGGTTCCTTGTCGTTGGCCCGCTCGCCCCCGATAAACACATCGCCTTCGGACACTGATTCAAGACCCGCCACCATGCGCAGCAATGTGGATTTCCCACAGCCTGACGGCCCCACAATCACAATGAACTCGCCATCTGCTATATCCGTGGAAATGCCGTGGATCACGTCTGTGGCGCCAAAGCTTTTCTTGATGTTGTTCAGGGAAACCGTCGCCATGTCTTACTTCTCGCTATCTACAAGGCCGCGAATAAACAGCCGTTGCATGCTGACCACGACAATCACCGGAGGGATCATCGCAAGAATTGAGGTTGCCATAATCACAGGCCAGTCCGCCACATCATCCCCCGACGGGAACATCTGTTTGATGCCCATCACAATGGTATTCATTTCGGGATCCGTGGTGATCAACAGCGGCCACAGATATTGGTTCCAGCCATAGATAAACAGGATCACGAACAACGCCGCCACATTGGTCCGGCTCATCGGGACGACAATATCCCAAAAGAACCGCATGGGACGCGCACCATCGACGCGGGCCGCTTCGGCCAGTTCATCCGGGATGGTCAGGAAGAACTGGCGAAACAGGAAAGTTGCTGTGGCAGACGCGATCAATGGCAAGATCAAACCGCCATAACTGTTCAGCATCCCAAAGCCTGCCACCACTTCGAACGTGGGCACGATCCGCACCTCGACTGGCAGCATCAGCGTGATGAAAATCATCCAGAAGAACACATTGCGACCCGGAAAGCGAAAATAGACAATGGCAAATGCGGATAAAAGCGAAATGATGATTTTGCCAACCGCAATGCCAATTGCCATCACCATGCTGTTGAACAGCATCGTTGTGACTGGCACGTTGACCCCGGAAAACAGCGCCTTGCTGTAGTTTTCCCAGAACTGATCCCCCGGCCATATGGGCATCGGGGGTGAGACAATTTCCGGCTGGCTCACAGTGGATGCCACAAACGCCAGCCAGATCGGGAAAAAGATCACCAGAACACCAAGGATCATAAAGACATGCGTCAACCACAGGCCTGCCCCGCGTTTTTCGACCATGCCGTGGACGTCGCGCGCCATCAGTAATGCACCCGCTTTTCGATGAACTTGAACTGCACAACGGTCAACATCCCAACCACGAACAACAAGATCACAGATTGCGCCGCCGAAGACCCAAGATCCTGCCCCACAAACCCGTCTGAAAACACCTTATAGACAAGGATGGTCGTGGTTTGCTGCGGCCCGCCGGCGGTAATGGTGTGGATCACGCCAAACGTTTCAAAGAAAGCATAGACAATGTTGACCACCAGCAGAAAGAACGTGGTAGGCGACAACAGCGGCAACACAATGGTCCAGAACCGCCGCCAAAAGCGCGCACCATCAATTGCGGCGGCTTCGATCACGGATCGTGGGACAGCTTGAAGGGCTGCAAAGAAGAACAGGAAGTTATAGCTGATCCGTCCCCAGGCTGACGCGACAACCACTAACCCCATGGCTTCGCCTCCGTTCAGGACGTGGTTCCAATCATACCCCAGCTGGCCAAGATACCATGACACCACCCCAACCCGGGTGTTGAACATGAACAGCCACAAAACCCCAGCAATTGCTGGCGCCACGGCATAAGGCCAAATCAGCATGGTGCGATAAACGCCTGATCCTTTGATCAACCGGTCCGCCAGAACTGCAAGGAACAGCGCCGGGATCATCGAACATAAGGTCACAAGCAGCGAAAAGATGGCCGTTGTGACGAACGAGGCCCGGTAGAATTTATCAGACAGCAGGAATTCAAAATTGCCCAAGCCCACAAACTTCATCGACAACCCAAAGGGGTCCGGAATGAACAGGGATTGCCAGATGGCCTGCGCTGCGGGGTAGAAAAAGAAAACAACGGAAATGATCAATTGCGGTGCAATTAACAGCAGCGGCAAGCGCCAACCGCGAAATGTCACGCGTTTTTCCATTGTCCCCCCTCGTGTTTTCGTCAGGCGGGCCCGAAGACCCGCCTGCGTGTCGTGTGCTTAGCGGTTGGCCGATTCAAAACGGCGCAAAAGGGCATCACCACGTGCTTTGGCGCTGTCCATTGCCTCTTGGGCGGTTTTGTCACCGGCCCAAATCGCTTCCAGCTCTTCGTCGATGATGCCGCGGATCTGGTCAAAGGAACCAAGGCGCAGACCCTTGGAATTCGCCGTCGGTTCGTTCGCAGTCATCTGGATTACAGCAACATCTGTACCCGGGTTCTTTTCGTAGAAACCCGCATCCCGTGTCACCCCACCGGCGGCAACTGTAATCGGCAGATAGCCGGTATTCTGGTGCCATGACGCCTGAATGTCAGACTTGGACAGGAAGCTGAGGAATTCACCCACACCTTTGTACTCTGCCGAGTCGTGCCCTTCCATAACCCAAAGTGACGCCCCGCCGATTATGGTGTTCTGCGGACCGTTTCCGACGCCCTCCCAATATGGCAGCGGACGCACATCAAAGTCGAACTTCGCTTCCGAGCTGATGCCTGCATACCCAGCCGAGCTTTCCGTGAACAAGGCACATTCGCCCGCGCGGAAGTTCGCACCCCCTTCGTTGCGGCGCCCCGTATAGATAAACTTGCCGTCTTTGGCCCAATCGCCCATCGCCGTCAGGTGCGCCACTTGCGCCTCACCGTTCAGCATCAGTTCTGTATCGAGGCCGGCAAAACCATTGTCTTTGCTGGCAAATGGCACGTCATGATAAGCCGAAAAGTTTTCCAGATGGATCCAGCTTTGCCATGCTGTGACCAACGGGCAGGACGATCCACCGGCTTTCAACGCATCCAAAGTTGCGCCAACACTCTGCCATGTGGACAGATCCGTATCCGGGTCCACGCCCGCTGCTTCAAACGCATCGCGATTGACCCACAATACCGGGGTCGACGAGTTGAAAGGCAAGGACAGCATGTCGCCATCCGTTGTGGTGTAATACCCTTTGACCGCGCCAATATATGCGTCTGGGTTAAACTCGGCACCACTTTCCGCCATGACTTCGAACACAGGCTTTGTGGCGCCTTTGGCGGACATCATCGTCGCTGTGCCCACTTCGAACACCATCAGGATATGCGGCTGTTCTTGCGCGCGAAACGCCGCGATGCCGGCGTTCAGTGTTTCGGAATAGTTGCCTTTGTGGCTTTGCACCACTTTATAGTCGCTTTGGCTTGCGTTGAATTCGTCGACTTGCGCGGCAACCAGTTCTCCCAGTCGGCCTGTGAACGCATGCCAGAACTGAACTTCTGTTTCAGCATAGGCTGCAAATGGCGACAGCGCCGTGGTAATAGCAAGTGCGCTAAGTGTTGTTCTTTTCATGATTCCTCCCATGCACCAGTCAAGTGCGATTTCATAACGTGCGCCTAGCAGCGGCGATTAACAGTCATGTGACAGCGAAACGATACACTCGCTGAAGTTTAATTCAAGCCAGCATAAGTTGAGTCCGATGATTGGCGCTTTTGGAATGTCGTCCCACGCGTGGTCTTTGGGTGGACTTCACACACATGTGGCTTGCAACTCTGCCTTGATGCACAAACCTAACGAAAGTCCACTTTGATCGAGGGTCCCGATGCGCATTGTTCTTTTATTGCTAACGTTTCTGTCTGTTCCATTTGCGGCCGCTGCGTGTGGTGCGGACAGTCGGTGCGAGGTTCCCGGGGGGTATTACCTTGCCGCGGCACCCGATGATTGGGATCAGAAAACGCCGTTGCGATTGGTGGTTTATTTCCACGGCTGGAATGGCTCTCCCGAAGGGGCGTTCCGCAACAAAGGCATGGTGCGCGGCGCCACAAGCCGCGGCGCACTTTTTGTCGCGCCCTTTGCACAAACGGGATACTGGCGCCAAATGGGTTCAAACCGGGCAGAACGTGGGCGCGACGAGGCCGCGTATGTCCGCGCCGTTATGAAAGACATCCGCAGTCGCTGGCCCATTGATGACAGTCAAACCCTTGCCTCTGGCTTTTCAAGAGGCGGATCAATGGTGTGGAACGTGGCCTGCTACACGGGCGATTTGTTCCGTGCCTATGCCCCGATTGCCGGCGGGTTCTGGCGATCAAACCCCGACACCTGCCCCACGGGCCCTGTGAACCTGCGCCATATCCATGGATTGAAGGACCAGGTTGTCGCGTTTGATGAAGTTGGGGTCTATAATTCCATGCCTATCCCAGAAGGGTTTGACATTCTGGCCCGCGTGAACGGCACTGCGGACAAAAGCCGCAAGGTCAAAAGCGGGGATAAACGCCTGACCTGTGAACGCTGGGACACAAGCGACAGTGGCCGCATTTTGGAACTGTGTCTGCATGATCGCGGGCACTCGATCCCAGCCGAATGGGTTGGGCAGGGTCTGGATTGGCTTGCCGACTTGCCCAAAGACTCATGACGGGCA
>CALHST010000008.1 GCA_938038825.1 uncultured Paracoccaceae bacterium
GGTCGGATTGTTGGGGGCGGTATTCTTGCTGCTGACCGAAAATGTGCTGCCACCAGAATGGGATCCGTTTGTCCCATTGGATGTGACAGACCCGGTCACGCCGGTCACAAGCTGGAAATACCAAGCCGCGCTCAGCGGAGCAGACGAATGTTTGGCGGCCTTGGAAACGGGGGCGAACTTCACCGTGCTGCCGGATTTCACACATAACGATCAGTGCTTTATTCAAACGCAGGTAGCCTTGACAGGCGCTGGGCAGGCTGATGTTGCGCCCGTGAAAACACGCTGCCAAACGGCATTGCGCACAGCCATGTGGATGCAACACGGAGTCCAACCAGCAGCGCAAGAGTTGTTGGGTCAGGGCGTGAAACAACTGCATCACTTGTCCAGCTACAGCTGCCGACCCATCCGCATGGCGTCAGGCGCAAGCAATCAGATGAGCACCCACGCCACGGCCGAAGCCATCGACATCACCGGGGTCACCTTGGACGATGGTCGTCGGATAATGTTGTTGCAGGGCTGGCAGTCTAGTGACCCAAATGTGCAGCAGTTCTTTCGTGCCATGCGCGACACGGCCTGCACGTGGTTTCGAACGACGCTGGGCCCGGATTTCAATCGTCTGCATGCCGACCATTTCCACCTACAACATACAGGCTGGGGCACCTGTCGATAATGCCCCACGCTTCGTTTAGGGTCGCATTCTGCTTTAGGGGAATGTCCGGATGTTTTTTTCCTTTGTTTTGGCTGCGATAGCGATTAGCCTCTCGCGCAAGGCCAACAAGGGTCATAGCCAATCGAGGGAGATTGAAGATGGGCAAGAGAGACGATTTGATCGCGCAATATGCGGATGATTTGAAAAACAAATGCGGCATGACACCAGACATGGACCTGCTGACCAAAGTCACGATTGGTTGCGGCCCGTCTATCTATAACGCAGATGCGTCCACAGTTGCGGCAAGCCAGCCTGCTGAATTGGAAACTGTGAAAAACAACTTTCTGATCGGGAAACTGGGTCTTGCTGACAGTGCAGACCTGGACGCGGCGATCGCCAAATGCATCGAGATTTACGGCAAATCCGAGCGTAACAAATACCGCGCGGTTATGTACTATATGCTGACCAAGCATTTCGGCAAAGAATCCGTCTACGGCTAAGCCGCTATATTACAACGAATTTTAGGGGCTTCTTGTTTGCACTTGGGGCCCCTTTTCTGTAGGAAGTTCTTGTCTGGCCAGGATGGCCGGGACCTTCAGTTTTCAAGAGACGCGTGTGGTGATGAGTACACGTGGGGTGAGAAAGGGTTCCGGTTTATTTTGCCGGAACCCTTTTATTCTTTCAGAACAGATTCAGGATAAGTCCAATAACAGCGCAGCTGATTGTGGCATATCCACCGTCAATCACCATCAACGCTTTGGGACGATCCGCAAAAGTGTAATTGGTCACAAGCCACGGCGTCGCCATAAACAACCCAATACCAAGCCCGGCGACCAGACCTTTGCCTGCCGTATCAATACCGCTCAGCGCAAAGACATGGCGCATCATCCCGGCAACCAAAATCGCGCAAATCAAACCGGTGATATACGTCATAGGGTTCGAACTGTTGGCAGGCTGCCCATTGTCACCCAAGGGAACACCAGACGCGGCCATCCATGGTTTGGCCAAGGCCATATACCAGACTGATCCAAAAGCGAATGCGCCGATTGCAGCAACAAGTACGTTTACAAGCTCCATCTTTTTGTCCCTTCGTTGTGTTATCTGGGATCAAAATGGCAGTATTTTGCAAATTCGCCTAGCGTTTTACGGTGCCAAAAGACGGGTGTTGCCCAGCGCCAACACGATGGTCCATTCGTCTTTGGTGACGGGCTGAACGGATAGGCGGGAATTTTTGACCAGCACCATGTCTTCCAATCGGGGATCTGCTTTGATCTGATCCAATGTCACATGGGTGGCAACGTCTTGCACCGCTTTGATGTCCACGCAATCCCATCGGTCATCGTCACTTGTGCTGTCCGGATGGGCCAGCGCACAGACCTCAACAATGCCAACAACCGCCTTTTCAGATTGCGAGTGATAGAAGAAACCCAAATCACCAAGGGCCATTTGGCGCATAAAGTTGCGGGCCTGATAGTTGCGCACGCCGTCCCATTCTTCGCCAGCGTCTCCTTTGGCCTTTTGTTGGTCCCAGCTCCATGTGCTGGGTTCGGATTTGAACAGCCAATAGGCCATGGGCAGGCTCCTATTCTGATTTCAAAGGGCGCGACAGCAATGTGCGCAGCACTTGTGCAACATCCGCGCGGCCAGACACAAGATCATCGACAGCGCGGGCAACCGGCAGATCCAAGTCATTGTCCGTTGCGATCCGCACCACAGCTTGGGCCGTGGCGGCACCTTCGACGGTCACCCCAGATTTGGGTGTACCGCCCTGTCCGACGGTCAGACCCAGCGAATAGTTCCGCGACTGAGGGGAACTGCAAGTCAGGATTAAATCCCCCATACCACTTAACCCCATTAGGGTTTCGGGCAACGCCCCAAAGATCTGGGCAATCTGCTGCATTTCCGCAAAACCACGGGTGATCAATGCCGCGCGGGCGCTTTCGCCCAATCCGGCACCCATGCAAGCCCCGGCAGCGATGGCGATCACGTTCTTTAATGCGCCCCCCAGTTGCGCGCCCATGACATCCGTGCTGCGATAGATGCGCACGTTTGGCGTGGTCAAAGCCTGCTGAAGCGTTTCAGCCTTGGCTTCGTCTGTACAGGCCAGAGTCAATGCTGTTGGCAGGCCCAGCGCAATATCAGCAGCAAAACTTGGACCGGTCAGTACAAAGGGCTGCGCATCGGGGATATGCGTGGCAATGACATGGGCCGGGCCGGTGAGAGTGGTCAATTCAATACCCTTGCAGCAGGCAACCAAGTTTTTTCCGCCAAGGGATGCAGCATGGGTATCAAGATACGCGCCAAGAGTTTGCGTGGGCACACACAAAAGAACCGTATCAGCAGTCTGCAAATAGGCACTGTCCGCAGTTGCGGTCAAAGTGTCGGGGAATGTTGGTCCCGATAATCGGGCTGTGTTTTTCCGACTTTGCTGCAGGGTGCTCATCGCATCAGCGTCGCGACCCAGCAAAGTAACGGGGCCGACCGACGCCAAGGTAATGGCCAATGCAGTGCCAAATGCGCCGGCACCTGCCACGACGATGCTCATGCTTTTGCGCCTTTCTTGCCACTGCCCAACATCGCGGGCGCGGCCTGATCCAAAGGCCAGCGTGGGCGGGCAGCCAGAGTCATCCCATCGGGTTCGCGGTCTGACATCTGATCAAGCGCAGCAAAGGCAATCATCGCGGCATTGTCGGTACAAAGCGCCAAGGGCGGTGCAATGAATTGCGTGTCGTGTTGCTGTGCCAAGACCTGCAAGCGCTGACGGATAGCCGTATTTGCGGCAACACCCCCGGCCACACAAAAAGACCGCACAGCCGGGTGTGCGTCCAAGTATCCTAGCAACGCGCGCTGGGCTTTTTTGGCCAGAACGTCGGCGACAGCCTCTTGGAAACTGGCACTGATGTCGGATTGATCCTGCCTGCTGAGACCGCCTTTTTCAGCAATGATCGCATCACGGGCCCGCAGCACGGCGGTTTTCAAACCTGAAAACGACAGATCGCAATCTGGTCGATCCAACAAAGGACGCGGGAACTTGAACCGTTTCGGGTCGCCGCCAACCGCTTGTTTTTCGACCGACGGACCACCCGGTTGCGGCAAACCCAATAGCCGGGCAACCTTGTCAAAGGCCTCACCGGGGGCATCATCAATGGTGCCGCCCAAACGGCTGAAATTATTGGGTCCATGGGCCAACAGAAACTGGCAATGCCCCCCGGACACCAGCAACATCAAATATGGAAACGGGGTTCCATTTGTCAGGCGGGGCGTTAACGCGTGCCCGGCAAGATGGTTGATGCCGTAAAGCGGTTTGCCTGTGGCCGCGGCCAGCCCCTTGGCACACATCACACCACTCATTACGCCGCCAATCAAACCGGGGCCTGCCGTTACGGCGATGGCGTCTACCTCGGCCAATGTCATCTGCGCCGCGTCCAAGGCCTGCATCACACTAACATCAATCTTTTCCGCATGGGCACGGGCCGCGATTTCCGGCACCACGCCACCGAAGGATTTGTGCAAGTCCTGCTGGTCAAACACAATCGACGACAGGATGTTACCCTTACTGCCCGGAACCCCCCGAACCAGCGCGGCCGCTGTTTCGTCGCAACTGCTTTCCAGACCCAAGATTGTAATCGACTGCGCCATGATCTGCTTTCATTGCATGCTTAACCAACCGCAGGTAACACCGGGGCATGGTTCAAACAATCCCACCTGACGTTTATGCGACCGTCATTCTGACCCGACCACAGGACGCGTCCAAAGGATTTTGGGATGCGTTTTGTGCTGACGTCACAGGAGTCGAACCCATCATCTCTCCATTGCTTGAGATTGTCCCAACAGGTTTGACGCCCGACGTGACCCCGTATCAGGGTGTCATCTTCTCCTCTGCCAATGGGGTGGCGTATGGCGGGGGTGCATTCGATCTTCCTGCCTTTTGCGTCGGGGACGTCACAACCCAAAAAGCACGGGACCTTGGCTGGGCCGCCCAAACGGCGGGGGCAACGTCCCAAGATTTGGTGTCCGCACTGTTGGATCAGGCGCCAAAAGCGCCCCTTTTGCATATCGGGGGCCGTCACCGTCGCGGGGATATTGCCAAGAAGTTGACCCAATCCGGGATTTTGACCCACACAGTGGATGTCTATGATCAACGGCTGTGCCCACTGACAGATCAGGCGCAATCAGCCCTGCGCGGGGAGAGACCGGTGATTGTTCCCCTGTTTTCGCCACGCACCGCAGGGCAGTTTGCAGAACAGGCCGAAATTCAGGCTCCGGTTCATTTTGTCGCAATCAGCCAAGCTGTTTTGGACGAAGTGGCGGGATTACCCTATGTCTCGGCGCATATTTCGGAAGCACCAGATGCATTTAGTATCCGTGTGACGCTACAGAATGTCCTTCGTCGGGTTGAGGCGGATGGCACAGCGCAGTAGGTTTCATTGGGCGTGTATTTGGCCCGAACAGATTCGATGGGGGAATAAACTTGGCTAACAGCGATTCTGTGTCCAAAGAAACGGTTTCCGAACCGACTGGCGCAAACTCTCACAGTGGTGCGGCAAAGAAAGACAAAGGCACTGTCATGCCTTTGATCTTTGGCGGTGCTTTGGCCTGTGTATTCGGATTCTTTGCCGGACAACTCGACAGTGTTGAACAAGCGCTGGGCTGGGGTCAGGAAGACAATCCGCTTGAACAGGTTGTCACCGCGCAAGCTGGTCAAATTGAAGATCAGGCAGCAATGATTGCGGAATTGCAGGGGCGTCTTGACGCGTTGCCACCCGTGCCGGAACCCGTTGATCTAACTGGGGTTGAAACCGGTTTGGCGGGTGTCGAAACGGGCTTGTCCGAACAAGTCGCGGCACTGGATGCCGTGTCTGCACGCTTGACCGAAGTTGAAAAGCGCCCGTTGAGCGACGGTGTCTCGGAAGAGGCGATTGCAGCTTACGAAGCAGAACTCGCCCGCTTTCAAGAGACGCTGGAAGCCCAGCGCGCGGAAGTCGAAACTGTGTTGGAAGACGCCCGCAACAAAGAAACCTCGGCAGAACAAAACGCGCAAGTTGCCTTGGCGCGGGCTGCGATGACACGCATTGTGGCCGCCGTGGACAGCGGCGCACCCTTTGCCGAAGCGATAACAGACTTGCAGGCCGCAAGTGATATGGACGTACCCGCAGCCTTGGTTGCAAGTGCAGACAAAGGTGTGCCCACGTTGATCAGTGTCCAAAGTGCACTTCCGAACGCAGCCCGTGCGGCCTTGGCCGCGGCGCGCGCCGACGAAGCGGCAGAAGGCAACGGTGGCTTGGGTGGCTTTCTGGAACGCCAATTGGGCGCACGATCCACCACACCACAAGACGGTGACAGCACGGATGCGATCCTAAGCCGGGTCGAAGGTGCTGTGCGCGAAGGCCGGATTGGCGACGCGCTGGCCGAAGTAGAAACATTGCCGGACGTTGCGCAAGCAACTTTGGCTGACTGGACTGCACTTGCCGAATCTCGGCAGGATGCGACGGCTGCGGCCGACGAACTGATGCTTGTTTTAAGCGCGAATTGAGGATGATGTAATGCTTTGGTCTTTGGTGAAAATCATTCTCTTTATGGCGGCGGTTGCTGCTGCTGCGCTGGGCGCGGGTTACCTGATGGAAAGCACAGGTGGCATTCGTGTCGAACTGATGGGCAACGAATACACATTCAACGCCTTCCAGTCGGTGATCGGCCTGGGCCTGATGGTGATTGCGGTTTGGATCTTGCTGAAGGTTCTGTCGCTGTTGTTGGCCACGTGGCGGTTCCTGAACGGCGATGAAACAGCCATTTCGCGCTATTTTGATCGCAACCGGGAACGCAAGGGCCACGAAGCCTTGGCGCAAGGGATGATGGCCTTGGCCTCGGGCGAAGGTCGTGTTGCGATGGCCAAGGCGGACAAAGCGCGCAAATATCTGGACAAGCCGGAATTGACCAACTTGCTGACTGCACAGGCGGCAGAGGTATCGGGCGACCGGCGCAAAGCCGAAGAAGTCTATCGCAAGATGATCGAAAACGAATCCACCCGGTTTGTGGGTGTGCGTGGGATCATGAAGCAAAAGCTGGCGGACGGGGACACCGAGACCGCGATGAAACTGGCCGAAAAGGCATTTGCCCTTAAGCCAAAGCACGAAGAAACGCAGGACACATTGCTGCGACTGCAAGCCAAGTCAGAAGATTGGGCAGGCGCGCGCAGCACGCTGAACGCCAAATTACGCCATGGGTCCATGCCGCGTGACTTGCATCGCCGTCGGGATGCGGTTCTGGCGCTGAGCCAGGCGAACGAAGTGATCGCAGATGGTAAAACCATCGAAGCCCGCGAAGCGGCGATTGAAGCGAACCGGTTGTCTCCTGATCTGATCCCGGCTGCTGTGATGGCGGCCCAAAGCTATGTCGCGCAAGAAAAACCGAAATACGCAACGCGTGTTTTGAAAAAGGCATGGGAAACACAACCGCATCCAGACCTTGCTGCGGCCTTTGCAGATATTGTGGCGGAAGAGACTCCGGAACAACGTATCAAACGGTTTGCCGTGCTGACACGTCTTAACCCGGATCACCCGGAAACACGCATGCTTTTGGCAGAGCTGAATATCGCTGGCGAAAATTTCCCCGAAGCGCGTCGTGCCTTGGGGGATCTGATTGAAACACATCCCACCGCGCGGTCGGTCACCATCATGGCGGCGATTGAACGGGGCGAAGGCGCATCAGATACAGTTGTAAAAGGCTGGTTGGCCAAAGCATTGTCGGTGTCGCGTGGTCCTCAATGGGTTTGTGACAATTGCCAGCACTTGCACGGGGCTTGGGCGCCTGTTTGTGAAAACTGCGAAAGCTTTGACACCCTGTCTTGGAAGACGCCGCCGACTCCGGAAGTGGCTGCGCCGACAGGTGTTCAAATGCTGCCACTCATCGTGGGCGCGTTGGAAGACACGTCAGACAGCGTGGACGTTGAGGAGGTCGACATTGTTGACGATGTGGTGGAAGCCGCTGACGTTGTCGAAGACGCAGCCGTTGATATCACAGACGCAGTCAAAGAAGCAGACGCCCGATAACCATCGGGCGGGCCTGCTACCGATCCACCACTTACTGTGTGTTTCGGGCCAGTGACGCGCGAAACCGAATGGATGTTTCAAGCTGAACAGACGTTCCTGCGCGCTTGTTTTCAACCATATCCACCAATGCCCGCGCGGCTTGGATACCCATATCACGATGCGGAACCTGAACTGTGGTCAAGGACGGGGTGACGATGCGCGCCAGTTCAACATCATCAAACCCAGTGATCGCCACGTCCTTGGGCACTGCCATCCCCATCTCATGCGCCTTTTGCAAGGCACCAACCGCCAAAACATCGTTCCCGCACATAATGGCTGTGGGTTTGATGGGGCCAGCCATCAGGTTCGCAAATGCGGCGGCACCGGCCTCGATCCCATAAGGCGTTTCGACAATGCGGGTCGCAGAGTCGGCCAAGCCGTTTTCCAACAGCGCATCTTTCCAACCCGCCACACGTAACGCTGCGCGATCATTCCCGGCGCATACACCGGAAACCATGGCGATACACGTATGACCCCGCTGAATAACCGCTTCGGTCAATCCCCGCATGGCGGCCCTGTTGTCAAAACCGATGGACGGCACACGGGCTTTGGCCTGATACGACCACGCCACCAATGTTGGCACAGATTGGCGTTCCAAATAGTCGTAAACAGACTCGGCCCGGTCATGCCCAATCAGCAGCAAGCCATCCGCACCCCGTGCAACAAGCGCGCGAATTTGTTCCTCTTCCACCTCGGGTTTGTATGCGGAACTGGCCACCAACAGGGTGTATCCCCGGGCGTGCAGTTCTTCCTGAAACGCTTGAAGACCTCGCGCAAATATGGCGTTTTCCATCGTCGGAATGATGGCCCCAACGGTAAAGGTCCGCTTGGCCGCCATCACGCGCGCTGCGAAGTTGGGTGTATATCCCAACGCAGTTACCGCGGCCATAACCTTGGTTCTTGTCTCTGCCACAACCCGGTCGGGTGCGTTCAGGCACCGTGACACAGTGGCGGTCGACACGCCTGCTTTCTTGGCGACATCCTCAAGCGTCGGCGCCGCAGCGATTTTCGACATTTCGTATCCTGAAATTCACATTTTCAAAACTGTTAGCATATCACAAGAATTTTGCCACTGTTAAAATGTAAGCGCTTGCATTGCGCGTGCAAGCGCTTACAAGTCGAATCTAAACGCGTTGCTTCGCCAATTGACTGTATGACAAAGGATCCGCTTTCATGACACGTACCTATCTTAAAAAGGCAACTTTGACGGCGAAATCGGACGCCTCAGAAGTGCATGAAATTGTGAAAAACATCCTGTCTGATATCGAACAAGGCGGGGACGCCTCGGCCAAGGAATACGCAGCAAAGTTTGATCAGTACGAAGGCAACGTGATGTTAACCCCGGATGAGATCGACGCCGCCTGTGCGTTGGTTCCCGAAAAACTAAAGGCTGACATCCGCTTCGCCCATGACAACGTGCGCCGCTTTGCGGAACTGCAGAAATCCACGGTTGCGAATGTCGAGATGGAGATCCAACCCGGTTTTATCGCAGGTCAAAAAGCGATCCCCGTAGATGCGGCAGGCTGTTACGTGCCGGGCGGGCGTTACAGCCACATCGCCAGCGCGATCATGACGGTGACAACGGCAAGTGTTGCCGGGTGCAACCATATCACGGCCTGCTCGCCCCCACGCCCCGGCGTTGGTGTGGCGCCCGCGATTGTCTATGCCGCGCATATTTGCGGCGCGCACAAGATTTTGGCGATGGGCGGTGTCCAAGGTGTTGCGGCCATGACCTATGGCTTGTTCGGCCTGCCAAAGGCCAACATCCTTGTCGGCCCCGGTAACCAGTTCGTGGCCGAAGCCAAGCGGATCCTGTTTGGTCGCGTGGGCATCGACATGATTGCCGGGCCAACTGACAGCCTGATCCTCGCCGATAAAGACGCCGATGCGCATATCGTCGCCACGGACTTGGTCAGCCAAGCGGAACACGGTTATAATTCCCCCGTGTGGCTGGTGACAGATGATCAGGCCTTGGCCGAAGACGTGATGAACAGGGTGCCCGGTCTGATTGATGATTTGCCCGAGCTGAACCGCGAAAACGCCTTTGCCGCGTGGCGCGACTATGCCGAAGTAATCGTGTGTGAAGACCGCGAAGATATGGCCGCCTGTTCCGACGAATACGCGCCCGAACACTTGACTGTTCAGGCGGATGACATCGACTGGTGGCTGGATCGTTTGACCTGCTATGGCTCCCTGTTCTTGGGCGAAGAGACAACCGTGTCTTATGGCGACAAGGCGACAGGCACCAACCACGTGCTGCCAACCTCCGGCGCGGCAAGCTATACGGGTGGCTTGTCGGTGCACAAATACATGAAAATTGTCACATGGCAGCGCACCACAAAAGAGGCGTCCAAGGCCGTGGCCGAAGCGACTGCGCGGATTTCGCGGCTGGAAGGCATGGAAGGTCACGCACGCGCCGCCGATGTGCGCCTTGCCAAATACTTCCCCGGCGAAAATTTCGATCTGACCGCTGATGGATGATCCGCAGGATCTCTTTGACCTTGCCGGCAAGGTGGCCTGCGTTACGGGCGCAAGCTCGGGTCTTGGTCGGCGCGCAGCACTGACATTGGCCGCTGCTGGGGCCTGTGTTGTGGGCGTCGCACGACGGGCAGAGGCGTTGGAAAACCTAAAGGACGAGATTGGCCCCGGCGGCGATTTTGTCACCGCCGACATCGCAGATCGCGATGCGCTGCCAGACGTGACCAAAGCCATCAGCGCACCGTTTGGCGTGCCAGATATCATTGTACATGCGGCAGGCGTGAACACGCGCGAAGCGGCGGATGATGTGACAGGGCAGGGTTGGGATCAGACACTGGCGCTAAACTTGTCCGCGCCGTTTTTTCTAAGCCAAGCCTTTGTGCCTGCGATGAAGGCCAAGAACTGGGGGCGGATCGTGAATTTCGCGTCCCTGCAAACAACACGGGCCTTTCCCGGGGGTATCGCCTATGGCGCGTCCAAGGCTGGGATCGGGCAATTGACCCGCGCCATGGCCGAGGCATGGTCGCCCTATGGCATCACCGCAAACGCGATTGGTCCGGGCTTTTTCCCAACCGAATTGACCCAAGCGGTGTTTGATGACCCGGACCGGGCCGCCCGCAACGCGGCGCAAACCTGCGTCGGCCGGAATGGGCGGATGGAAGATTTGGATGGCCCATTGCTGTTCCTGTGCTCAGATGCGTCGGCTTTTGTCACAGGACAAGTCCTGATGGTTGATGGGGGGTTCACCGCGAAATGAAAGCGCTTGTTTATGACGGGATAGAAACCCTTGGGTTTCGTGATGTGCCTGATGCCGTTGCGGGACCAGATGAACATCTGATCAAGGTCGAAGCTGTGGGCATATGCGGTTCCGATATGCATGCTTATTTGGGGCATGACGCACGGCGACCGGCACCTTTGATCCTTGGTCACGAGGCAGCGGGTGTTATTCAGGGCGGACCGATGGATGGGCGCCGTGTGACGGTCAATCCATTGGTGACGTGCCGGACATGTCATGCCTGTACGTCTGGGCGCGAGAACCTGTGTGCCGACCGCCAGATCATCTCTATGCCGCCGCGCGAAGGCGCCTTTGCCCAGTTCATCGCGATGCCCGATTGCAATCTGGTCACTGTGCCAGATGACGTTCCGTTGGCAAAAGCGGCCTTGGCGGAACCGTTGGCAGTCAGCTGGCATGCCGCGCGTCTGGCCCTTGCAGCATTGCACCCGTCCGAAACACCGCGGGCTTTGGTGCTTGGGGGTGGTGCAATTGGTCTTGCGGCCGCACTTGCCTTGAAAGCCATGGGGGCAGAGGACGTTACGATTGTCGAACCCAACGCTGCACGCCGCGCCTATCTGAACGACACCTGCGGTCAACGCGCCGTTGCCACCGCCGAAGGCACAGCACCCGTGATCATCGACGCGGTCGGCTATGCCGCAACGCGGGCGACGGCGTCTGAACTGGCGACCCCGGGTGGCGTGATTGCGCATGTGGGCTTGGGCGAGGATCTTGGCGGGTTGGATGTGCGTCGCATGACCCTGCAAGAGATCACGTTTATCGGGACATATACCTATACCGCCCAAGACTTCCGGGACACAGCTGCCGCCATCTTTGATGGTCGACTTGGACCCCTGGATTGGACCGAAATACGTCCCTTGGCCGACGGCTATGCCGCCTTCCAAGACCTCTGGGCCGGGCACGTGGCTGCCCCGAAAATCGTATTGGACCCTTGGGCCTGATCACATTCGAATACCAAGACTAACAGCGCGTCACAGCGCATAAACCGAAAGGCAATAACGCATGTACATCGACAAGAAGATCGCGGATGATCTTGTTGCTAACGATATCTCGTTTGTCACCACCGTGCCCTGCAAGCAGTTGGCCGGCGTCATCGAAGAGATTGACCAGCGCGACGATATTTTCCACATCCCGTCCAATAAAGAAG
>CALHST010000009.1 GCA_938038825.1 uncultured Paracoccaceae bacterium
TAGACGCGTTTGGACTGACCTATCCGCAGTACATTGTTCTGATGGCTTTGGCTGAAAAGGACGACATTTCGATTACGGCCTTGGCGACGCGTCTTGGGGTCTCAAAGGCGACGATGACGCCACTGCTAAGACGCTTAGAAGCCAAAAAATTGATCCAGCGACATTTGAAGCAAGACAATGAACGCCAGAAATTGGTCACCATTACGCTTGTTGGGCGCACTCTTTTTGAACGGGCTTCGGTGACATCACATCAGGTCTTTTGCGCAAGTGGATTGAGCAAAGCTGAAGCTGACGATGTGATCCGTTTGTCCAAGCTTGTTACGCAGAAGTAGCGCGACGATATTTCGGACGAAGTAACGCAGGTTAGATGTTGGAACGTGTTTCTTCCGGTGCCTTGAATCTGCGAATCATCCTGAAACCTGCGGTATCAGTTGGCTGGCCTGAAGCGAAAATGTTTAACAGTACTGAATTCATTTGATTTTTTTAGAAATGCAACCGGTTGCAAAATTTTGATCCTGCGATATCCTAAGCCGGATTGCTGGGATTTGATTGTCTTTCGAAACCTGTGGCGATTCAGGTGGGCCAACGCTGAAGAAATTCAAAACGTAAGGCCGCTTGCTGACCCTAAGGCGACAAAGTGAAAGAGTGAAAGTCCAGATCACAACACGAAAGCCCGACGAGGGCTCCTGGCTTAAATGACGCGTGAGCCGGGCACGCACATAGGGAGGAAACATGAAAAAATTCTTGATGACAGCAGGTCTGACCGCATTGCTTGCAACAGGCGCAATGGCTCAGCAAATCGGCGTATCTGTCGCCCGTTTTGACGACAATGGTCTGACTGTTATGCGTAATGGCATGACTGCGCACGAAGCGTCCTTGGACGGTGTAAGCCTGCAGATCGAAGATGCGACAGACGATGTGGCCAAGCAGCTTGACCAGATCAACAACTTCATCGCGTCCGGTGTCGATGCGATCATCGTGAACGCAGTTGATACAAACGCAACTGAAGCGATGTCCAATGCGGCAGCAGCAGCCAATGTTCCATTGGTCTATGTGAACCGTCAGCCAATCAACATGGACACATTGCCTGATGGGCAAGCGTTTGTAGCATCCAACGAGATCGAATCCGGCACATTGGCCGCATTCCGCATGTGCCAAGACTTGCGTGCACAGGGTAAATCCGGCGGCGCGAAAGCGTATATGCTGATGGGCCAGTTGTCTAACCAAGCGGCTGTTCAGCGTTCCAAAGATTTCCATGATGTAATCGGCATGGATATGTGTAACTTCATCACTTTGATCGATGAGCAAACGGCCAACTGGTCGCGCGACGAAGCACAGGATTTGATGACAAACTGGATTTCTTCCGGTGAACCATTTGACGCTGTGTTCGGAAATAACGACGAAATGGCGATTGGCGCGATCCAGGCGATGAAAGCGGCGGGCATCTCTATGGATGACGTTGTTGTTGGCGGCGTTGACGCCACGTCAGACGCGTTGGTGTCCATGCAAGCAGGCGAAATGGACGTAACAGTCTTCCAAGACCTTGCTGGCCAGGGTGCTGGTTCCATTGATACAGCCATCGCTTTGATCAATGGCGAAGAAGTCGACAAGACTGTCTTCATCCCATTCAAATTGGTGACACCTGAAAATATCGGCGACTTCCTTCAGTAAATCGCTGTGTTTCAAAAACGATTGGGGCGCGCGTATCAACGTGCGCCCCAGTTTCTTATAAGACCAATTGCACCCGGGGGAGCGTGATCCGATGTCAGATTCAAGCCAAGGCACAGGTGGCCTGACCTACGACAAATCAAAACGACAATGGCCAAACGAACTGAACGTGTTTGCAGCATTGATCTTGATCATCGTTGTGTTCGAAATACTGGGTGCCATTTTTATGGGTCAAAGCTTGTTGTTTGATACACGCGACCGATTTGACAGCATTTTCAACGAAGCACGTCTTCGGATCATCATCATTCAAGTGGCGATCGTTGGCATTCTTGCTCTGGGTGTGACCCAAGTGATTATCACTGCTGGCATCGACCTGTCCTCGGGATCTGTGGTCGGAGCCACAGCGATGATTGCCATGAGTTTCGCGCAGGTTGCTGAAGTGAACGGTGGCCCAAACCCCAAGGCGATCTTTGGACCGGCTTTCCTTGATCTCCCTGTTGTGGTTCCCGTGATTGTTGGGCTTGCAGTTGGTATGATGGCGGGCTTTATCAACGGTATTCTGGTTGCCTACTCTCGGATTCCACCGTTTATCGCGACGCTGGGTATGATGCTTTTTGCACGTGGCGTGGCGCAGTGGTGGTCACTTGGGAATCCAGTGTCTTTTCCTACAGAAGCCTATGCGGTCATTGGCGCAGGTATGAACCCAGTGATAATCTTTCTGGCTTTAGCCGCGCTGTTTCATTTCATCATGAATTACACCGTCTACGGTAAACACACATATGCTATTGGCTCAAACGAGGCTGCAGCGCGGATGTCTGGCATCAACGTGCCAAGGCACCTTCTGTTGGTCTATGTGATCGCCGGAATGCTTGCAGGCTTGGCGGCTGTCATCCTGACCTCGAAGAACTTGACTGCGCAATCCGGCATGGGACTTTCATACGAACTGGAGGCCATCGCGATGGCTGTCATCGGCGGCGTGTCGCTGTTCGGGGGCCGTGGATCGATCATCGGAACCGTGATTGGTGCACTGATTATCGGGGTCATTACGTCGGGCTTTACGTTCCTGCGGCTCGGAGCGTTCTATCAAGAAATGGTCCTGGGTTGCATCATCGTTGGCGCTGTTGCGCTGGATCAGTGGCAACAAAAACGCGCCGCGGCGCGGGCATAAGGGGAGGTCAAGATCATGTCAGACATCATTCTGGAAACCAAAGGCCTTACCAAACATTATGGCGGTGTTCACGCGCTTGAAGACGCAAACTTCGTCCTGAATAGGGGCGAACACGTTGCGATTATGGGAGACAACGGCGCAGGGAAATCTACGTTTGTGCGCCAGATCACTGGTGTGGAACAACGCACACGCGGGACCGTCGTTTTTGATGGAGAAGAAGTCAGCTTTGCCGGTCCCCTTGATGCCCGCGAAGCTGGGATCGAAACTGTGTTTCAGACACTTGCCCTAGCCGACGATCTGAACGTGCCCGACAATCTGTTTCTGGGTCGGGAAAAGACCATGTGGAACTGGCTTGGCCCGTTTCGGCGGCTTGACTACAAAGCCATGCGCGAAGACACGATGGCAGGTTTGGTCAAGACCGGGGTTAAAATTCCCAACATCAAGAATACCATTGCCAATATGTCAGGCGGACAACGCCAATGTGTGGCGATCGCACGGACGGCAACCTTTGCATCGAAATTGACCATCATGGACGAACCAACAGCTGCCTTGGGGGTGCAGGAAACAGCACAGGTGGAAAACATCATTCGGACTTTGAAGGAACAAGGCGAAAGCCTGATCCTTGTCAGTCACAACATGCGTCAGGTGTTTGATCTGGTGGATCGTATCGTTGTCTTCCGTCGGGGTCGCATTTGCGCGAACTTGATGAAGGAAGATACCGATGGCCAAGACGTCGTCGCGTACATCACCGGGGCAAAGACGCAACCGGAATATGAGGGTGCCGCTTGAAGCTTTTTGATTTCGAACACCCGTATTTTCGCCCTGTTTGGGTTCGAATACTGGTGGTCGTCATCTGTCTTGGGTGGGGCCTGTTCGAACTTTCGACGGGCGAGACTTTCTGGGCAGTTCTCTTTATTGGCGTTGGCCTGATTGCTGCCTGGCAATTCGCGACGATAGACTACGACAAAGATGCAGACGAGTAAGGCAAAGGAATGGCGGTAACCCTTAAGGATGTGGCAGAGCGCGCGGGCGTATCCCGGTCCGCTGTGTCACGTACTTATACAGAAGGTGCGTCTGTTTCAGCGAAAACACGGGACAAGGTGATCAAGGCGGCGTCTGATCTTGGATATTCGCCCAATGTTTTGGCCTCTTCCCTGACAACGGGACGGACGAAGTTGATTGGGTTGGTATCCAACAATTTCCACAACCCGATCTTTTTGCAAGTCTTTGATCTTTTTACCAAGGGTCTTCAAGAACGCGGTTTGCGGCCTTTGTTGGTGAATCTGTCCAATGAAACGGATCCCGAGAATTCTGTCCGCATGTTGCAGCAATATTCCGTGGACGCAGTGATCGTGGCGTCGTCGACCCTTCCGGCAAGCTTTGCGCAAAGCTTCCACGATGCAGGGGTCCGTGTCGTTCATTCTTTTGGGCGCCATGTTCCCAACCCAAGTGTCCATATTGTTGGAATTGACAATATCGAAGCGGGTCGCCTCGCCGCTCAGACACTGGTTGATTACGGTTACACCAAGGTGGGCATGATGGCGGGTCCTCGCGGTGCCACCTCGACCCAAGATCGCTGTAAGGGGTTCATTCAGGAAATGGACCTGCACCCTGACATTGAAACCAGCGTTTCTTATGCAGATGACTATTCCTTTGATGCGGGCAGGGCCGAGATGGCCCGTTTGTTGCAAGACAATCCCGCGCAGGCATATTTCTGCGGTGATGATGTCTTGTCTATCGGAGCCTTGTCTGCTGCAGAGTCTGCCGGGATGTCAGTTCCTGACGATGTCGGTTTTCTTGGTTTGAACGATATGGATATGGCGCGGTGGGAAAACATTAACTTGTCTACAATTCGCAATCCATTTGCAGACGTGATCAAAGCGTCCATCGAGCTTGTCGAAGCGATGTTGAAAGACCCTGAAGTGACACCGCAGGCATGGTTATTTGATTGCCATGTGGTCGAACGGGGCACGTTGCGTCGGCGTTAATCGCTTAGGCGATAGACCGAAATGTGCATTTTACTATCATTGGTAAAAGGCTGTTTGTCCCAGCCGCCCCAGCGATTTTCCAAATGGAAACCCGCCAAACGAGCCATCAGGTCTAGTTCGGGTGGATTGGAATAGCGCATCGGCAATGGTACAAGTTTCATACCATTAGGCGTGATGTGAATACGCTGCATGTTGAAAAGTTGTTGATTGCGGTCATGTTTCGCAGCTTCGATGCGCACGAAGTCCATTTCAACGTCTTTGGTTTGAACCCGTTGTCCGTCGACAAAGCTGGACAGGTCCGGCACGTAGGTTTCAATCGTGAAGGTTCCGTTCCGGTTCAAATGCCGTGCTGCATTCTTGAAACACGCGATCTGTGACTCTTGTGTGGTCAAG
>CALHST010000010.1 GCA_938038825.1 uncultured Paracoccaceae bacterium
GATACGGAACTGCTGTTCTTCGCTGCCTATTGTGATCAGACGAATGTCGACGCGGCCGGCAACTGTGGCCAATCGACCGGCGGGACAGATTCAGGCAGTTCTAATGACGCGGCAGATACGCCCGACGACATTTACGGCACCTATGATGGCGCGCCAATCAAAGCAGAAATCAGCTTTGAAGCTCCGCCACTCAACGGCTGACATAAAACACAATCTTAAGAACTTTTGGGCCCGGACGTGCGATGTATGTCTGGGCCTTTGTATTTGGTATCATCGCGTTACACACGCAAGGGCTCAATCAACTGCGCCCCTGTGGCGCGGTTTGAATTAACCGCCGTATCAACCCGATGTTTTGTCAAACAAGCCTCTGGCGCCGCACGCATCAACGTCGCAGCCCCTTTGCCCCGCTCACCCAGCCATAACGCCCAATCGTCTGGCTCCAAGATAACGGGCATCCGGTGATGGATTTGCGCCATTGCGGCATTGGCCCCGCAGGTCACCAAAGCACAGGTGCGCATGAGCTCTCCGTCTTTTTCCCAATCTTGCCACACACCCGCGAAAACCAAAGGCGTCCCGTCCGCGCGCGCGATATACCACGGCAAGCGATTGCCATCGGGATCCTTGGTCCATTCAAAAAATCCCGTAGCGGTCACAAGACAGCGCCGCGCGCGACACGCAGCTTTGAAGGCCGGTTTCTCAGCAATGGTTTCTGCGCGTGCATTGATCAGCAAAGGCCCCCCATTGGTCGCCTTGTACCAATGCGGTAAAAATCCCCACCGCATAGGTTGGACCTTACGCACCCCATCTTCCAATAACACGCTCGATATTGCGTTTGTCGGGCAGACGTTGAAATTTGGAACATCTGGCAAATCGTTTGCGGGCTGGGCCGCAAACAATTGCGCCATCGCGTCATTGGGCAGAGTTATCGCAAATCGACCACACATCGTAACAACCTGCCCGGATTCCCAATACCTGACAACCGGCGCGGCGTTCCGCCGCACGACATTTTGGGAATGAGGGAGACGCTGTCTCCCTCAAACTCCCTCTGAGGTATTTGGAACCAAAAGACTGATAGAGTGTGTTGTTTTCGAAGACTGGATCAAACCAGCCGACTTGTAGTGAGCAGGCGTCATGCGGATCAAACAAAAACTGGCGGACGTCGCGGCTCACCAGTTCATTTGTTTAGGGTCGGTGGGCGGGCGCCTTTGACCTAAAGGGTCAAACAGAACCGCCCACCCGGCTTATTTTTGCGAGATACGCCCATCGGTATAGGGGGTGTAGCTTCCGCCCTTTGCGGCAATGAACTCGGCTGTGACATCTGCAAGGTCGGGACCAAAATCATAGGCCTCTTTGTCGTCCCCAGCGAACATCTTGTAGCCATCACCGCCATTGCGAACGTAGTTATTGGACACCACGCCGTAGGTGGCTGCGGGATCAATCGGCTCAAACCCGCCATCCTTGGCAACCATGACTTCAACGACGCGACTGCCTGCTGCCGCACTTGCGTCCCACGTGAATTTCATGCCCGCAACTTGCGGGAAGCGGCCCGCGCCTTCTTCTACTTGGCTCACACCATTTTCAAGCGCCTCAATGATACCTTGTCCCGACACTTTGAAGGTCGACAATGTGTTTTGGAACGGTAGCACAGTCAGCACTTCGCCCATGGTGACTTCGCCTGCATCAATAGAGGCGCGCAAACCGCCGCCATTCTGAATAGCGATGGAGATGCCCTGATCTTTCACCCGGTCCAACATCGCGTCCGCCACAAGATTACCCATGGGGCACTCAACGGCGCGGCACACGGTGCGATCCCCTTCGATCACATCAGCTGAGGCTCCGATCACAGTGGATTTCAGCTCTTCAATTGGGCCTGCCAATTCTGCAACCCGCGCAGCAATTTCGGCATCCGGAGTAACCGAGGCATCCAAAAGAATGGTGTTCCCACCAGCATACAGCAGCGTTCCATCATCCGAGAATGTCAGTTCCAGATGGCCCACATATTTTGAATAGGCGTAAGCCTGAACCACAGGTACCAAGGTGCCATCTTCTTGGCTGGCAAAGGTCGGGTACGCCCCCGCGCGCTTAGGATCCGTTGCACTTAGGTAGGTATGCGAATGCCCGCCGACGACGGCATCAATGCCTGACACAGACGCAGCGATCTTTAGATCTTTCGGCATGCCAACATGGGTCAGCGCAATAATCTTGTTCACGCCCTCCGCTTCCAGCGTTGTCACATCTTGGGCCAGGGCCTCTGCTTCATCCTGAAAAATCACGTTCGGTCCGGGAGAGGACGTCTCAACAGTATCCGTCGCCAGCGCGGAAATGATCCCGATCTTTTCACCACCCACATCCAAAACAACGTGGTTGCCAACTTTACCGGTCAACAGATTCGACCCGCTCAGATCCAAGTTGCCGGAAATGACCGGGAAGGACACCTTGTCGATAAACTCCGCCAACTTCTCAGGGCCATCATCAAACTCGTGATTGCCCACGGCCATCACATCAAAGCCAATCTTCTCCATGAATTCTGCTTCGACGGCACCCTTGTAGGTGGTGTACATCAGCGAGCCCTGAAATTGGTCCCCTGCGTCCAGAACAATCACATTCTCGCCTGCCGCTGTCAGTTGATCGCGCAATTCGTTGATCTTGGTGGCCACACGCGCCACACCTCCAAAGCACTTGCCTTCGGCTTCATCATCGGCCCCGCATGTGCCGTCAAAACGGCTGATGCTTTCGATCCGGCTGTGCAAATCGTTGATATGCAAAACGTGCAGCGTGTAGTCCGCTTGCGCCGTGCCAGCACCCAATGCCATTGCACCTGCGCTCAAAAGGAATCGTTTCATAGGTAATCTCCCCGGTAAGGTTGTTTTTTGCTATCCTGACAAGTGCCACGGGAAAGTCAAAGCGAACACGCCGTCTTGACCACGCCTCCCCAAGGAAAGCCGCAGAATTCAGCGCACTTTATGTTAACCTTCCCCATTCTTGCGCGCAGCACTGACGAAATATTGGCAGCTTGGATCGAACGAAAGCCCAAGGTTAACGATGCGAATCGCAACAGCACCCATCCGCCTGCGTCATTTCGCCGAACGCTCTTTTAACCCGACTTGACGCATCTTGCTGCAAACGGCATCACAGACAGTATGATTTACAAAATTTTCCGTGCTCCCGAATGGGAAAAGTTCCACGCCACCGGTGAGACCGCCGGCGCCCCCATTGATTTACAAGATGGCTATATCCATTTCTCGACCGCAGCCCAAGCCCCGGAGACCGCCCGCCTGCATTTCGCAGGCGAGACCGATCTGGTGCTTGTTTCAGTGGACGAAGCCACGTT
>CALHST010000011.1 GCA_938038825.1 uncultured Paracoccaceae bacterium
CTTCGTGATCCCATCCCAGGAGTTGAAGGGCGCTTCGTTGCCCGCAAATTGCGCCAAAAATAACGCAGGACCTTTGATATTCTTCACGGTCATTTCTCCAAAGCTGAAGATTGCCGAAAAGCTCGCGGAGACCCGTGTTTAACAAAGGGTTCCAGTTGGGAGCGTTACCGCAATCGATTACGTAACGGGAAAACCCTACGTTAAGGACCAACTAAGGTCCATATGTTTGGAGCTATCAAAGGTCGGTTTCTTTGCAAAGCAGAGCACTGAGGCGCGTAATGTTTCTGTAGGGCGAATGTTTTCCGTTGCCCAATTTTCTGAATAAGTTCAGAGGATTTCGGTCGAAATCGAACCGCAACACGGTCACGTCAGACTCGATTGCGACGTGTATTTGGCCACAACACACGGGTAATATTCCTACTGTGACAGCAGGTTCGTAAACTCTTCTCTCAAGCTGCTGCTTTGGTCAGCCAAATTTTGGAAGGAATTCAGATCGTCAATATCAGATGGGTTTGCCTCTTGAGAGTGCAGACGCACCAAAGACTGGTAAGGGCTAGTAATTTCCGGGATATCAAGGCTCTCAAATGGTACGCGCCAAAGGACGTCCTCAATCAGGTCACTCTGGTCATGCAGACGGGCCAAATCCAATGCAGCGCTGAAGTCGCCGCTTGATATATGGGATCGGATCGCAATTCTAATGTCTTGTTCTGTCGCATTCCTTTTTAGATAGAAGTCTTCGTCAATGACCCCTCCTTGCGAAACGATGGCATCAGCAAATACAGCTGATTCCAAGGGCGAAGATGAAGTATCGGTATTTACTGTGAAAAGGTTTGTGGTTGCTTCTGGAAATCCAAGCCGGGTCAATCGCTTGCCGACATTCGCGCGTGTTTTTCCATCAAGCTCCTTCATGTCTGTTTCGGCCAGAGACAAGATTTCTTCTAGGAAGACGAGATTTGAACCGTGTTTCGCTAACTCACCAAGCACGATATTTCTGACACCCTTCTTAACTGTTTTTGAGTCATTGAGCACGCCAGTTTCTTGCAACGCTTCCCGAAACTGGCCTGACTTCGCCAATGCCAAAATGTGTCCGCGATGAACTTTCGATCCCAGTTCGGTTGAGCGATATTGTTGGAACAAAAGGCCAGCTGTCGCTGCAATCTCGGGCTGAACACGTTCTGCCGCAATAAGCTGATCCAGAAGCACATCAGCCAAAAATTCGACATCCAAATGGAAATTTTTGACGATACGGCCAATGACGTCATTCGGATCTTCGGCAGAGGTTAGGCTATTCATAACCTCAATCAGAATGACAACGGGATCATCGGCTTTTGAAAATCGCCTCACATCGCGTTCGATAATACCTGCAAGCAGACTATGCGACGACTCCGTCAACCGTTTGAAAACGCGAAATCCAGCCAATGATTTGATTGGTTCAGGGAGTTCCACAAATTCCGAGGCGACCACGAACGGATCGAGAACTGAGTCATGGTGATTGGAATTCAAGAACGTCCAGAACTGCGCGGAAGAGTTACATTGAATTTCATTTAGGAAAAAATCAGCCGCGTCTATGGGGATATCATCCATCACCAAAGACATATTTTCCAATAACTTGAACCGCTTTGATGCATTGCTGGCCAGGCTCAAAATTTGCCTGGCTTCGATCGTAAACCCGTTGAATATAAGCCATTCTGCCAGCTCGAGTTGCGTCTTAGGGACAACCCGCCCTTGGTCATCGTGCAAAAGTCGCTTCAGCGAAACAAGAGTGTGCGGGTCGTTAAGTTTTTTCCTAAGACCATCACCGCCTGGAAAATCAAGATCACACGTGACCGTTCCGGGACTGTTACCGTCCGTGGTATTAGACAACAATTGATTACGTATATTATCAAAATTCGAATAGTCCGCGCTTGGAAAAGCGCCATCCAATGGAAGCCAATGGTCGACATCAGGGCTGTCATGAAACGCTGCCCCGTCAGCATGTGCCAGGTTGGCCAGCAGGACAAACATAAAAACCACCCACCTCATGCCGCGGCCTGTTTGATTTCCTTCAAACTATCCTCCAAATCCGAAAAGGAAGGACGACAATGGGACGGTGTGTTTTGTCGCCCAACTTCAATGCAGATATTGGTTGCGTGGTTGAACAAATTTGCGACCAATACTTCCTTTATCAAAAGGTAGAAATGCGAGTCATCTTCCACAACTGTTTTTACTTTCGACGCAAACGGGCCGACAAGCCCGTAAGCAAGAAAAACCCCTAGGAATGTGCCAACAAGGGCCCCGCCGATCAATTTCCCCAAAACCTCTGGCGGTTGATCGATCGAGCCCATCGTTTTGATAACCCCAAGTACGGCAGCAACAATGCCAAGTGCAGGAAGTCCATCAGCCACAGTTTGTAGTGCGTGACTCGAATGCAGCGCATGATGTAAATTCGTTTCCATCCTTTTGACCATAACCTCCTCGACTTGGTGTGGGTCGTCATAGTTCATTGATGCGGATCTGAGCGTATCACAAATCAAGGCTGTTGCTTCTTTGTCAGAAAGAATTTTTGGATATTTGGAGAAAATCGCAGAAGCCTCTGGATCTTCAATATGTTCTTCAATTTCGACGGGATTTTGTTTCGCAAGCTTTATCAATTGAAAAAGTAGACACAGGAGTTCCTTGTAATCTTCCCCCCGCCATTTCGGCCCCTTAAAAACTTTCCCAAGATCCTTTAAAGTGTGCTTAACACCCTGCATGTCATTGCTGATCAAAAATGCCCCAACGGCGGCGCCACCAATCATCATCATTTCAAATGGGAGGGATTTCAGAATAATTGCCATTTTGCCGCCGGCGGCAAGATATCCACCGAAAACCATAACAAAAATTGTAATAATACCGATAATGCCAATCACAACAAATTCCCTTGTTACTGTTTCTCAAAAGTCGGTACTGTCGCGTTTCTACCTGCCAAAATAGCACTGATCGCATAAGCCACATTTGGGTCAATTTGATCGAAAATGGATGCGGCAACGTTCGGTTCCATGCGGCCGAGAAATCCCGCTGAAAACTTGGGTTCCATCTCCTGGAACAGCGCTGCAGATTTTTTTGGATCCATGTTTTCATACATGCGCGTCAGACGGTTTAAGTCGTTCTCCGCCGCGGTATCCGCAAGCGCAATGGAGTCTCGCAATTCCTGCTCTGCTACTTTTAGTGCTGACATTTGCTCCGATATTTTTTCCTCGATAACTTCCAAAGTACGCATCTTTTGTTGCAGCATTTTTTCTTTTTCTAAGATGGTGCTCTCTCTTTTGGACAGTTCCGATAATAACATATCTAGTGAACCGGGGGTCAAAGGTTGCTCTTTCGGCAACTCGGAGTCAATAACTGGGTCTGACGTCAAATCGGATACTTTTGCGACGGCCTCTGTCGCGTTCAACCCAAGCTTCATAACTGCGGACAGGAAAAGAAGGCCAACTGCAAATGACAGGGTTTTTCGAAAAAAGGCGTTTTTCATGGAAATTCTTCTTATCCGGATACCGAAGATTTGTGTCGCACAAACATAGGTTCGATATTGTTTGGGGGTGATGCGTTGAAACTTTGTTTCTGGTTCTGGACGCTGTCAGTTTCGCCATAATCGTGAAGGGACGCGATGTGCAGCTCTAGCCGTCTTTGGGCATTCTCTGCACGTTCGGTGACATCCCGTAATTGAATATAAACGTCATTTGTGGATTCGCGCGCCATTGCTACCGATTTGATTAGGTCATCAACCTGTGCGGACAACACGGCAACAGCGCCACCCATTCCTGACCCTAAATCGTTGAATTTTCGCAATTTACGTCCCAGTATCATGCAATACAGCCCCACGGTAACGGCGCCGATTATCATGAATAAATCTGCTATAAGTGCCATTGTGTCCTCGTCAATTGATTACATATTCTGTTATCAGGATATCGTTAATATGGTCTTTTCCCGTTGCTGTATTTAGCCGACCCAACAATTGTGATTGAATTTTGAACAAAGCACCCGGCCTTTCCAGGTCGCGAACTTCAAGTGCGCGCAAATAGGTGTTGATTGTATCGATAATGCGGGGGATTTTTTCAGATACTGTATTGACATGTGTGTCCGGAACTTCCAGTTCCGATGTAAATTTCAAATATTTATACCCATCTTCTGTTGTTAGGGTCACGATAATCGTCGGAATAGGGACAAAGCGGAACGTTTGTTCGTGATTTGGTGTCGGAGTAGCTGTCGGTTCTGTGGTACCCTTCTGTGAAAAAACGTTTTGTGATGACAATCCGTAACCCGCACCCAGTCCCAAAAGCACGATTAATAGGCTAATGATAAGCTGCTTTTTTGCAGGTTTCTTTGACTCCACTTCAATGTCTATTGATTCGTCAGTCATCACGTATCCCAAAGCTGTTTTGAGGCAACTTAAGGCATTCTAACTAACTAAATATTAAGTGGTTTGTCTGATTAACCTTGTTACGGCAGGGAGTTAGAAATCCTGCGAAACGGAGAATCTCGTGCAGCAGTATATTTTGATTTGGAAAGCGTTAACCTTTAATCGAAAGTTAATACTTATTGGGGCCAGCGCGGGGGTATTTTTGGCGATTTTCGCGATGAGTAGAATCGTGTCATCGCCGTCAATGATATTACTTTATGGCGGTTTAGAGGCCTCTTCAGCTGGTGAAGTTGTCCGCGTCATCGAACAGCAGGGTATTGCATACGAAGTCCGCGGGGGCTCGATTTTTGTTGATTCTCGGCAGCGAGACGAATTGCGGTTGACGTTAGCCAGCGAAGGCCTGCCGCCAAACGCGATGCAAGGATACGAAATTCTTGACACATTAAGTGGTTTTGGAACGACATCGCAAATGTTTGATGTTGCCTATTGGCGCGCCAAAGAAGGCGAATTGGCGCGCACAATTGTTAACAGTTCGTTTATCTCTGCCGCGCGCGTGCATATTGCAAATGGCACATCGAATCCGTTCAGACGAACAACGTCCCCGACAGCCTCTGTTTCCGTGACGCCGACGTCGGGATCCATCACGGCCAATCAAGCGCGCTCGGTCAGGTATTTGGTGGCATCTGCAGTCGCGGGACTGTCACCTGAAGACGTCACCGTTATTGATGCCAATGGGGCCATAATCGGTGGCGCAGTGCAAGCCAACGAGACCGACGCGGCGGATTCTAGGGCAGAAAAGCTGAAGTTGAAAGTTGAAAGACTTCTTGAGGCGCGCGTGGGTGCGGGAAATGCCATTGTCGAAGTCAACATTCAGGCGATAACGGAACGCGAGGAAATCCGGGAAATCCGCATCGATCCCGAAAGTCGGATTTTGATCAGCTCTGATACCGAGGAAACATCTGATACTTCAAAGAATTCAGGCGGATCACAAGTCACTGTCGCGTCTAATTTGCCAGACGGGGACGCTGCCACAGATACGGATTCAACGTCTCAGCGCAGCCAGTCTCGGGAACGTGTGAACTATGAAGTGTCACAGACCGAACAAGAAGTGCTGAAAGGTCCG
>CALHST010000012.1 GCA_938038825.1 uncultured Paracoccaceae bacterium
TTCATATCAACTCTCCCTTGAATATCCGCGCTCACCCTAGGGGCGAAACGCAGTGGCGTAAGGGGAAATATCCGCGCCGTTAACCAAATTGGTGCCAACGAGGGCGCGGAAATCCCAAATCAAGGGATCTGGAGACTGCGAAAGGCTTTCGGAAGGCATGGATAAGATGACGGAGTTTTGCCCGTCAGTCTCGACGTTCAAAACAGACCAGGTTCAAACACCGTTACACGCCGATTCCCGTTAGAAAGCTATCTATTGCGGGCTTTATGACGGATCCAGACAAATCCAAAAGATAGATGCCCAGCGCGCACAACACGATGTGGAGATACGCGAAAATGCGGTATGCCATGACTGTAAAAAAGAGAAACAGCGAAAAAGTAGCTATTATCAGGAAGGACGTCACATGGTCATACACGTCAGAACTGAGCGTATTGGCAACAATGGCAACGCCGATTGTGTAGGAACCGAGAAGCACGAGAAATAGAATAACCATGCCAAAGACATCAAAGATGCCATTGTTGGGCCCGGTCATCATATCATAGCTATTCTTGAGGATGAAAAAACACGTCAGAATGACTCCCAAGAAGCTGAGCACCAAAAACACCGTCAGCATAAGTTCGAATGCATAGAAAATGATCGCACTGCTAATCACCGCAAAGGCCACTTTGACGTACAAAGAGTTGCGCAGGCTTTGGCGTACAGTGTCGTATTCTGTGCGCAGCTTCGCTTTTTTGGTGTCTTCCTCGGCATTCAGATCAAGAGCCAGTTGTTCTGTTTCATTCAAAACCGGTATTGGCTTTTCCCCGGCATCCTTTGACGCGCGGGCCTTTTGGGCCGCCTCATAGATCGCTTTTAGGCTCTGCTGAATGTCCAGATTTTGTGCGGACTTGGGGTCGTTTATTTGGATTTCCTGATCCGAGATCCTTAAGACTTTCTTTTCGATCGATCGAAGGACGTCTCGTATGTTTTCCCCTGTGACACTGTAGAAATACGTGGCGGTTTCCGAAACAACGCTGCGTTCTGCTTTGTCTTGCAAAGACTGCACTTGTGACAAACGATCCCCAAGATCCCGGACATACGGAAAAATCTTCTTTTTCCGCAGGTTGAACACGATCAATATCGTGGGGAGCAGTGACAGGGCCACAAAGGACAAATAAAGAGACGCAAAGCTTAGATCAATGTCGACCCAATCACTGACGAGTTGCCAAACCTCGTGCGCGACAAGCTTATAATTCGCAATGACGCGCTCAAGCTCAGGCTGAAAATCGACGCGATCATCGACGCTGGCCAGCATGCCAATGGCTGCAGGGGCTGACAGGATAATTGAACAAAGTTGGAACCAAAGCGGAAGCTTGTCGCCACCCTTTTCCGTTTTGAATAAGTTAGAAAAGTCGATTGTTAGGGCACTACACTTTTGGCTAAATCAGCATACAAAAAGATACTGTCACATTGCGGTTCATTGTCAACTCGTCAGGACGTCCGCGCCTTCTGTCATAACTTATTGTGTTTCCATACATTCGACACGCCATAGTGCCCCCTGCGAAACGCCATCCAAATGAAAACGCCACCACTGAATGGCGCGAACCATTTACCGGCGATTTTTAATACTAAGACACCGCTGCCTCCCCCCGCCCAATTCCACACTTTTGAAACAACTCCGCACGCATCTGTCACTTGAACTCAACCACATGTCATGACACCAGATGCGCCATGACCCAAGATCTGATCCGCGCCGCTGATGCCCTGGCCCGCCGTCTTTATGCTGCGGGCTGTCGATATGCTTTTGGAATGCCGGGAGGCGAGGTTTTGACGCTGCTTGACGCGTTGGAAGCTGCTGGCATTCGTTTCATTCTTGCGCGCCACGAAAACGCCGCTGCCTTTATGGCAGAGGCTGCGTGGCATCGCACAGGCGCGCCCGGCATTTTGATTGGCACCCTTGGGCCCGGCGTGTTGAATGGGATCAACGCGATTGCCAATGCAGAACAAGACCGCGTGCCACTAATCGTGTTGGCTGGCTGTGTCGATGCGGATGAGGCTGAAACCTACACGCACCAAGTGTTGGATCAACGCGCAGTTCTTGCGCCGATCACCAAGGCGACGTTTACGCTCACCCCCGGTGCGGCACATGTGCAAGCCGATAAGGCGGTGAGCATCGCGCTGGAAGGACGGATGGGGCCGGTGCATATTGACGTGCCGATTTCGGTGGCCAATACGCAAGTGGCCGCGACCGTTCCGGCGATGCGCGCCCCTGCGGCGTCGTCTGCATTGGCGGGGGACGCGTTGGTGGCCGCGCGCACATGGTTGGCCGACGCCAAGAGGCCGCTGATGATTGCGGGTGTGGATGCAATGAATGAAAATGCTGAACCCGCGATTGCAGCGTTTTGCGAGGCACACAATGTACCGCTGATTACGTCCTACAAAGCCAAAGGCACCCTGCCCGAGGACCACGCGCTAGCGCTTGGTGGCGCAGGACTGTCGCCTTTGGCGGACACGCATTTGTTGCCGATAGTTGCAGCCGCAGATCTGGTCATTTGCGCAGGCTATGATCCGATTGAGATGCGCCCTGGTTGGCGCGATCCGTGGGATCCTGCAAAGAAACGCGTGATCGACATCATGCCAGCACCTGCGCACCACTACATGCATCAGGCGACATTGAATGTGATTGCGCCCGTTGCACCGACATTGGCCGCCTTGAGCGACGGACAAGAAGCGCAAAACACATGGCCGGGTGGTGAGATTGCGACATGCAAAGCCGCCCTTGCCGACGCCTTCCCAGCTGATACCGATTGGGGACCCGGCGCAATCATTGATGTCTGCCGCACTACCCTGCCCCGCGACACACTGGCCACGGCCGATAGTGGCGCGCACCGCATTCTTCTATCCCAACAATGGGACTGTTACGAGCCGCGCGGCCTGATCCAATCGACGGCTTTGTGCACCATGGGCTGCGCGCTGCCGATGGCGATTGGCACGTCGTTGGTGGAACCCGATCGCACAGTGATTTCCTTTTCCGGTGATGCTGGTTTCCTTATGATCACCGGAGAGCTGGCAACAGCGGCAGAACATAAGCTTAAAACTATTTTCCTTGTCTTCGTGGATGCGTCTTTATCCTTGATCGAAAAGAAACAGCGTGAACGCCAATTGAGCAATGCAGGCGTGGATTTCGCAGTGCATGATTACGCAGCAATGGGGCGTGCCTTTGGCGGGGCGGGCCATACAGTGCAAAACCGGGCAGAGTTGCACGCCGCTTTGGCCGCGGCACAATCCAGCGAGACGTTCACTGTGATCGCTGCTGTTATTGATCGGGGTGCCTATGATGGCCGCATCTAAAGGCGCGTTGGATGGGCTTTTGGTCCTGGA
>CALHST010000013.1 GCA_938038825.1 uncultured Paracoccaceae bacterium
TCTTCAGTTTATTCTATTGTCAAATAACGTCGAGACAAATAAGACCAGATGCGCCCTAACTTACTGGCGCGCCCCGCCTCACATACCTCAGATTTTCTTATCAACCTCCGAAACAAACATCCGCGTCTCCGCTTCAATCCACCCCGTCTGGCGACCCTCAGTGCATCGCTGCGCCTCCGGTGAAGGGGCTTCTACGACCACTACCAAAAACCCGCAACCCCTTTTTGCAAGAAATCAAAACTTTTTTCGTATTTCTGTCACAAGCCAATAAAAACAGGAACTTAGAGGCCCGGTGAAAACTCAATTGTGCTCACGCGGTGGTGAACGGTTTGGTGACTTTCACAGCGTGAATACCGGTGGATACAACATCTAGGGTTATCAACCGAGTTACCCCCAAGTTTACCCACAGACTCGCGCGATTCATCCAGAGTTTCACGGCGACTCAATCACCATTCTCAGGGGGATTGGTGCCTTGCGTGGTCGTTGAAGGTGCCTGAATCGGCCAAATGGGTGCAACTGACCGGTGCCTGATCTGACCAGATCACACGATCCGCCCAAAATTTGCACCGTGAATTTGGCGCAGACCCTTTGTCGACCGCGCGCATCGCCCTGCGCGCACGTCTCGTTTTATGCAGCGGTCGCCATGCGGGACTTTGACTTGGGGATAAAGCGCAAACCGATCAATGCCGCAATGACCGCTGTATAAAGCATTGGCTCCAGCTCCCACACTTTTTGCACCATGATATAGTGGATCGACCCAAGCAGCGCGGCGACATACACCAGTTTGTGCAGCTTGCGCCATGTGGCCCCAAGTGCGCGCACAGATCGGTTGTTCGACGTCACGGTCAACGGCACCATCAGTACAAAGGCCCCCATGCCAACTGTGATATAGGGGCGTTTCCAGATATCAGCCCACATTTGACTGACAATCTGCACGTCAAGCACCGCCCAGACCAACAAGTGCAGCGTGACATAGGTGAACGCCAGCAACCCCAAGGCCCGCCGAAACCGCAACAGATTGATCCCGAAGAAGCGGCGCAGGGGGCTGACACACAGGCCAAGGATCAACACTTGCAGCGCAATCTCACCCAGTTCATGTTCCAAAGCCTGGATTGGCTCGCGCCCCAAGCCCCCGGTCATGCCCATATACAGCAGGACGGGAACAGGGATCAGAAACATCACCCAAATCACCCAAACGGGCACTTTGCGGGCTGTCGCATTAATTGTGTCAATCATGGCACTGTCTCGTGTTTGGTCGCCCCCCAAACTGTATTTAATAGAATTCCGCCAAATTCATGCCCTCATAAAGGCTGGCAACCTCTTCTTCGTACCCATTGAACATTAACGTTTCCTGACGGCGCGCAAAGAGGCCACCCCCGACGACTCGCTCGGATGCTTGGCTCCAGCGTGGATGGCTGACATTTGGGTTCACGTTGCTGTAAAAGCCGTATTCCCGCGCATTGGCTTTGTTCCAGCTGGTTGGCGGCTCTTGATCCGTCAGTGTGATCCGCACAATGGATTTGATCGACTTAAAACCATATTTCCAAGGCACAACCAATCGCATGGGGGCCCCGTTCTGATTTGGGATGTCTTTCCCATAGATCCCCGTCGCCATAATGGTCAGCGGGTGCATCGCCTCGTCCAGACGCAATCCTTCGACATAGGGCCAATCCAGCGCCCTGAAACGCTGACCGATCATCTCTTCGGGGCGCACCAATGTTTCAAAGGCCACATATTTCGCCTCGGATTGCACACCGGCAAGCGCCAAAAGATCGGCCAATTCAAACCCGTTCCACGGAATCACCATGGACCAGGCTTCGACACAGCGGAACCGATAGATGCGCTCTTCCACAGTCATTTGGGACATGATGTCGGCAAAATCGTAGTCGCCGGGATTATCAACCATCCCGTCAATTTTTACGGTCCAGGGTTTCGTGGTCAAACGGTGTGCTTCCCGCGCAGGGTCGCCCTTGCCTGTTCCGAACTCATAGAAGTTGTTGTATTGCGTGATATCTTCCCAAGAGTTTGGCTCTAACGCGGCGTCTTGGGCACTGGCAGCACCCGCCCCCAGTCCTGCAAGACCAGCTCCCGCCAACCCCGCCATAATGTGGCGTCGGTTCAGATATGCTGCTTGGGGCGTCACATCCTGTGCAGTCAGCGTGTTTTTCCAACGATAAGCCATTCATGTCTCCTGAGACGTTTGCGCACGTACTGCCACAAATTGCGCTTTGAGCACATGAAATCCACCCCGCCTCACACACAGTTTTGTTATTGTAACAATTCTCGCGCAGTGTGATCCATCTGTGAACGGGTCCCGTATCCCTGACAGTTACCGCAACTGACGGTAGTATTTTTCCAGAGGAGAAACCCCATGTATCGCACGACCATTCTGACACTGACCGCCGCTGTCGCCCTTGCTGGCGCTGCTTTTGCAGGTTCGGCCAAGAAAGACATTGTCGACACTGCAGCCTCGGCTGGAGGATTTGAAACCCTGCTGGCGGCTGCTACGGCGGCCGGGCTGGTGGACACTCTGAAAGGGGACGGACCGCTGACTGTGTTCGCCCCAACGGATGCCGCTTTTGCAGCCCTCCCCGAAGGCACAGTTGAAACGCTGCTGAAACCTGAAAACAAAGATCAGCTAATTGCTATTTTGACCTATCACGTTGTGCCCGGCAAAGTGATGTCGACTGATCTGGTGGACGATATGAAGGCCGCAACGGTCCAAGGCGATACCGTGAACGTCGATCTGGACAGCGGTGTGATGATCAATGACGCTACAGTTGTGTCCGCAGATATCGAAACCTCGAACGGGGTCATCCACGTCATTGACAAAGTGATCCTGCCCCCAAGCTCCTGATCTCTTTGCGACATGACGTAAGGGCGGCTATTTTTTGGTCGCCCTTTTTTGTGTCTGCACTCTACAGTCACGAAACATCCATAAGGCAGGAACCCTGACATGGCGCAGTTTGATACCGACTATTTGATTGTGGGGGCTGGGGCATCGGGATTGTCTTTTGCGGATAGTCTTCTGACTGAAACGGACGCCCATATCACAATCGTTGACAAACGGGACAAACCCGGAGGGCACTGGAATGACGCCTATCCGTTTGTGCGCCTGCATCAGCCCTCTTCTTTCTACGGGGTGTCTTCGCGCGCACTGGGCCGGGATCACATCGACCAGAACGGCACCAACAAAGGGTATTTTGAACTGGCCTCTGGTACAGACGTGGCCGGCTATTTCCATGCGGTGATGAAAGAGCAATTGCTTGCATCAGGGCGTGTTCGCTATCTGCCAATGACCGACCATGTTGGCGACGGTGTGGTGCGCGGTGTGCTATCGGGCGACACGACCGAGATCCGCTATAAACGTCTGGTGGATGCGCGGATGTGCGAAAACGGCATACCACTTTCCCATACGCGTGCATTTGACGTGACCCCCAACGTGACATGCATTCCACCGAATTTTCTGCCGCGCATGGCCGGGCAATATTCCCGCTTTACCATTCTGGGGGCTGGCAAAACCGCGATGGATACAGCCGTGTGGCTGTTGGAACATGGCGCGGAACCAGATCAGATGCGTTGGGTTGTCCCGCGCGATCCATGGATGATCAACCGGGCCGTCACCCAACCCAGCGGCGCCTTTTTTCATCAATCCGCAGGAAATTTTGCGAAACAAATCGAAGCGCTTGCCAAAGCCACAAGCGCAGAGGATTTTGCCAACACGATGGGCGATCTGGGCATTTGGCTGCGCCTTGACCCCGATGTGACCCCCGAAATCATGCACGGGCCCACGATATCTGAAGCTGAACTCGCCTTGCTGCAACAGATCCGCGATGTTGTGCGTTTGGGGCATGTCAAAACGATTGAACCCGACACACTGATCCTTGCTCAGGGCCACGTCGCAGCCCAGCCGCAAACACTTTACATTGATTGCACCGCGCGTGCGCTTGGCCACACCAATACCTGGCCCATCTTTGATGACACCCGGATCGGTTTGCAGATGATCCGTCTTTATCAGCCCACGTTCAGCGGTGCCCTGCTGGCAAAGATCGAAGCCACCTTGCCGGATAACCGTTCCAAGAACGCGGTTGCCGTGCCTGTTCCCATGACCGATACGGTTCAAGGATGGATCCGCTCGCAAGGCATCAGCCTGATGAATCAATTTGGATGGACTCAAAACGACTCTTTACGGAATTGGATCAAAGCCAGCCGACTAGACGGTTTCGGCCGCCCCGGACGCGAAGTGGATCGCACAGACCCTACCGTAATCGCCGTCGGAGACACCATTCGACAATGGTCCGGACCGGCCCTTCAAAATGCCCAAAAAATTGCATCTCATTGACTCTGAAACGTTTTTATGACTGTTTCGGCGCAAACCCGTCGGCCGCACCTGCAAGCGGAAAAATGTTACTGGCGAAATCACCCTTAATGCACTAACAGTTTGTTCAGTGCGCATCGAAATTGAATCCCATTGGGCAACCAATGAAGTGAAAGACTGTTCATGATGACGCTTATTAAAACTCTTGCAATCTGTGCTGTAACACTGGCTTTTCCAATCTCTGGCTGGGCCGGCGAGATTCATACCAGCATTAATGCGGCAGACGTTCCCACGCGCAAATCGACCGCGCTTGGCCAATATCTTTCTGTTTATGATGCCTATGACCTGTTGGTGCAGGATCCCCACATTTTGTTCATTGATGTGCGTGACCCCGTCGAAATTTCGCAAATGGGACATCCCCAGCAAATTGACGCGATTGTTCCGATCAAAGTCCAATCCGAAGTGTTTGACGAAGACCTGAACGAGCATGTTCTTGTTCAATATCCTGAATTCCTGCACAAAATGCGGATGCTTTTGGATCAGAAGGGCAAATCGCGCCACGACATGATTATTGTCACCTGCGGTTCCGGTGTTCGGTCAGCAGAAGCCGCAGACGTTTTGATCAAGGCAGGCTTTACAAATGTTTGGCACATTGTGGATGGCTATGTCGGCGATACCAAAATCGGGACCAACACCCATAATGCATGGCAAATGGCCGGTTTGCCGTGGTCCCATTCCGATGTCACGGGGTCAAGCTGGGCCAAAGTCATACCGGTCGACTAAAGGCCCCGCGTCTTAGACTCCCTCCCCCAGGTCGCGTACCGATGGGTACAATTTATCCATCGGTACCGACCGACCATCATCTTGCACAATCCGAACATGACGCCGTCTTAACTTGCGCGGCTCATCCACGCCCACAGAATGGGAAATCGTCTCGACCTCTTTCACGATGGATTTGGCATAGGCCGCCACACGCTTCCATTTGTCTTCGACCACAAGGCCCTTTTGGAACCGAGGGTCATGTGTGGTGATCCCTGTGGGGCAGGTGTTCTTGTTGCATTTGAGCGCTTGAATACAGCCCAGCGAAAACATGAACCCCCGCGCCGAGGTGACAAAGTCAGCCCCCGCCGCCAAGGCCCAAGCAATGTCACCCGGATTGACAAGCTTACCCGATGCCACAAGCCGCACCCGTTCGCGCAGACCTGCCGCGTCCCGTAAATTGGCAACCAATGGCAGCGCCTCGCGGATGGACATGCCCACCAAATCCATCAGCGGCATAGGCGCAGCACCGGTCCCGCCTTCTCCGCCGTCGATTGTAATGAAATCCGGCGCGTGTTCTTGACCACGTTCGTTAATGACCTTGAAGAAGTCCTGAATGACGTCTTCTGAACCCACCACTGTTTTGATCCCAACCGGTTTGCCCGTCACGTTGCGAATATGGCTGATCATATCCAGAAGATCGTCCCAGTTATTGACCTCTTTGTGGCGGTTCGGCGAAATACCGTCCTGCCCAATGTTCAATCCCCGGATCTGCGCAATTTCTTCAGTGACTTTTGCACCGGGCAAGATGCCCCCTTTGCCGGGCTTGGCCCCTTGGGCGAGTTTGATCTCGAACATGCGAACCGTGTTATGTGCCGCCATATCGCGCAGCTTTTGATCACTCAGGTTGCCTTGCGCATCTCGCACCCCAAATTTGGCCGTGCCGATCTGGAACACAACGTCGCATCCGCCTTCCAGATGAAAGGGGCTCAATCCGCCCTCGCCTGTGTTCAACCAGACCCCCGCTTCTTTGGCGCCAAGGCTCAGCGCTTGCACCGCGGGCTTGGATATCGCGCCATAGCTCATGCCAGAAATGTTAAAGAACGACTTGGCGTGAAAAGGATTTGGTGTTTGAGGACCAATTGTCAGGGGCTCTGATCGGGCAAATTGATCATCAATGGGCGGAAAAGCCGCATTTGCAAAGATCGGTGTGCCCACAACACTGGTGTTGCGGGTAGAGCCAAATGCAATGGTATTACTGCTGCCGTCTCCTGCCCGCTTTACCCATTCCCGCTGCGCGCGGTTAAAGGGCAATTCCTCGCGATCCATGGCAAAGAAGTACTGGCGGAAGAATTCTCCCAAAGTGCTGAACAAATGGCGAAACCGGCCGATGACGGGATAATTGCGCCGAATTGCATCATGTGTCTGTGACAGATCCACAATCAGAAACACAACAGCCAACGCCGTCAGTGAACCGATTACAGTCACAAACGCCACCGCCATAAAATTCAGCGCGTCCATTGCAAAGCCCATCGATGTCTCCCCCGTGGTGTGTGGTCAAATTGGAAAGTGTCGGCCAAAGCTGCAAGGACTTTATGCGAATGCCTGCCAACTCGTGACTTGGTGTGACCCATGGCGCGTGAGCTGAAGCTCACCTTACGGGTTGAATGACATGTAGGGTGAGCTTCAGGTCACGCCTGTCGAACCC
>CALHST010000014.1 GCA_938038825.1 uncultured Paracoccaceae bacterium
TCGGCCTAGACCAAGGATGCATTTAAGGTGGGCAAAGAGCATTTCGACCTTCTTTCGCAGCTTTGTCGAGGCGTTGTACTAGGGGGGCGGATGTCGCGGGCTTCTTCGTCCTCTGCGCGGGTGATCTTGCGGGCATCGGCGGCCACCCTCCGGGATCTGTACATCGAATGGGCACAACATCGGACACCGCCAAATGCCATCATCCGGACCTCGGATTTCCAACTTATAGTTCCCGGTGAATGTCCGCTTGAAGTATGGGGGGAAGGCCACGAAATCAGAATGCAGGTTGCGCACCAACATTTCGTCGCCGCCCGTCATTTCTTTGAGCTTTTGTTCCTGCAGGCGCTCGCCTTGTTCTGGTTCGTTTATGATAGCCGCACGCGCGCCAATCAGCCGCATTAAATCCAGTGTTGAATCTGATCCTGACTTCCGGTTCTTGCCCGTCAGGCTTTCGATGCGCACCATCGTCGCATGATCGCCCATCATGCGGCGCATAAGGCCCGCCAAAAGCGATTTCCCATTGGCCCCTATGCCATACATGTATAGGAATTTTTGAACCGGCAGAGCGGTCATAGACAAGCCAAACCACCTTTGCAAAAATTCGCGCATCTTGGGGTCAGGCTGAACTCTCTCAAGGAAGGCATCAAATCGTGGACACGTCGCATCCGGGTCATATTTAACGGGCGTCATCTTAGTGATGTATTGTGTACGGTTTCGACCCGGAATTGTTACAAAGCGCTCATGGGGCAACAGCGTCATAGACGCATGCTTCCCCGCCCCCTCGTCTGCAGAATTTATGACAGTGAACCGCAAAAGCCCGGTTTCCGTGTTGACCGTCAGCGGATCCGCATCAAGATCCTCGACATCGCGGTGAAGGCTGGTGACGGCCTCGCCCAGCAAATTCTTTACCGCGTTCGAGTTGCCCGCAGATCTGGAGAATGTCTTGTGCCGTTGTCGGGTTGACCCTCTGCCACAAAGTTCTGCGTTAAGGCGATCCTTTTCAGACTTCAATTCATGAAGTTTTTCCGCCCGTTCGCCGTCGGGCAAATCCGCATGTACCTTGTCGAAATTAAGTAGTTCCAGCCGGATCGTTTCAACCCGTTCAACGCGCCGCTTTTCCACAGGCGACAATTGAACGTAAGGGATTTCCTTTTCGACACGCTCATGGATCGTTTGCGCCAGTTGACGCACCATAATTCCGTCTGGATCTAGCTTCCAACGGCGACCGTCCCAAGTGTGCCAACCGACACACGGTACGTACATGGCCCATTCACCGCAATAAAGCGCGAAACGAAGACCATTCCCTGTGTCGTTTAGCGGGTGCAACACGCCCTTTTCCTCTAAGCGCGGATCAGGCGATAAGAACAATCACTCAAACACAGATCTGCTACACCAACCAAATCCTGCAGCACGTCCAATGCATCACCATGATAAGGCGCGACCGGTCCGATCTGTGCGACGTCATTCATCGCTGACACCAAAGAAAAAAGGCCGCAATCCGAAGGAAGAACCCAGATCGCGGCCAGTTACGTGTTCAACGATCGACGTAGGATGCAGGTCTCGAATGCAGGTCGTCACACGGTCTGCGAAAGGCCGTTGATGCGTTGCTTGCCGAAAGCGGAACATAATCACTCGAGACCGTGTCCATTTTGGCGCACGTTAAACCGTCGACCTCAGAAATTTACGCCCAAGCGGCAGACCGTCAGCGCCTAGTGGCACGAGCCATCGCGTCGATATCAAATGTGCGGAATTAACCCAAAAGTGCCCCCGATCCTAATTTTTCGGGACGATCTCCTGATTTAATGCGGAAAAACAACAACTTAAAGCCGTGTTGGTACCCAAGGCCGGACTCGAACCGGCACGCCCGTTAAGGCGGGGGATTTTGAATCCCCTGCGTCTACCATTCCGCCACTTGGGCACAATGCGACTCACTTAACGCCACTCGGCGGCGGCGTCCAGACCAAGTTGTCACCTTGACGCGTCTTGCGTGTCATGATCGAAACAGCGCCATGTTACGTGCGCTTTATGACTGGACTTTGTCCATGGCCAATCACCCCCATGCGTTGTGGGTTTTGGCACTTGTTTCCTTTGTGGAAAGCTCTTTTTTTCCGATTCCCCCGGACGTCATCATGATCCCCATGATCATCGCTGCACCGCACCGTGCATTTGTAATCGCGGGCACGGCGCTGGTGGCGTCTGTATTGGGTGGACTGTTTGGATATGGCATTGGCGCGTTGGCCTATGATTCAGTCGGGCAACCGATTCTGGCAGCACTGGGCAAGGCCGAGTCGATGGAGGCCTTTAACGTCCGGTTCAACGACTTCGGCTTCTGGGCCGTCTTAACCGCAGGCGTGACGCCGTTTCCTTATAAGGTCATCACAATCATGTCCGGATGGACCGGAATGCCTTTGGGCACTTTTCTTGTCACATCCATCATCGCACGTGGGATCCGCTTTTTCCTGGTGGCGTTTTTGTTGTGGAAGTTTGGCGCGCCAATCCGTGACTTTATCGAAAAACGCTTGGGGCTGATGTTCATCCTGTTTGTTCTGGTCCTGTTCGGAGGGTTTGCGGCGGTCAGTTTCCTATGAGCGCGCGCCAATATATCCTGACGGCTGCGACGGGCTCTGCCGCCTTGCTTGGCGCTGCGTTTTTGTTTCAGACTCTGGGCTGGGCCCCGTGCAAAATGTGTTTGTGGCAACGATGGCCACATGTCGCAGCGATTGGTGTCGGCATTGCCTGCCTTGCTCTTGGCCCATCTCGCGCGCTTGCCCTTCTTGGGGGGCTTGCAGCCCTGACGACCGCAGGCATTGCCGCGTTTCACTCTGGCGTTGAACGAAAATGGTGGGACGGCCCGGCGTCTTGTTCGGGTACAGGGAGCGGCTTGGAGTCTCTTAGTGCAGCGGATTTGGTACCCGGCGCATCAGATGCCCCCGCGTTGGTCCTGTGCGATACGCTCACGCCATTCTTGTTTGGCTTGACCATGGCAAATTGGAATATGATTGCATCCCTGCTGCTCGCCGCACTTTGGGTTGCTGCGTTCAGGCGCGTTTCTTAGTCGATAACAACAAAGACGTCTCACTGGCGGTCACACCGTCAATTTCGCGTATCCGGTTTAGCGTCTGATCAAAGATTTCAAGCGTATCCACCCCAATTTCGACGATCACGTCCCAACGACCGTTGGTTGAGTGAACCCCACGCAGTTCTTTCATCCCTTGAAGTTGACGCAGAATTTTGGGGGTGCCACGCCCCGCGATCTCGATCATCATCAACCCTCTGACAGGGTTTTCAGCGACGTCATCTTTCAGGACAACAGAAAAGCCAACGATTTCACCGCTGGTTTGCAGCCGTTCCATGCGCACACGCACTGTGGTGCGCGACACTCCCAATTGAGACGCCAGTTCTGATACGGAAGCCCGCGCATTTGCGCGCAACGTGGCAATGAGTTGCCTGTCCAATCCGTCCATCAAGTGTATCCAATATGATCAATTGCGATGCAAATTGCGCAATTTATCGTCTATCATAGTACACAAAAAGAGCAATCCTAAGAGCACGAGCAAAACAGCACGAGGGTTTTTGATGCAAAATGTTATCTTGATCGGCGCTCCGGTGGATTGCGGCAAACGTAGTTTGGGATGTTTGATGGGGCCGGATGCGTACCGCGCGGCTGGATTGCCGGACGCCCTGCGCAGCTTGGGGCACCATGTGGAAGATCGTGGAAACCTGAAACCTGCAGAGCACACAGCAGACGCTCCAGATGCGTTTTTGCATAAACTGAACGAAACGATTGGCTGGACCAAACGTTTGATCGCTGCGGCAGAGGCAGAAATGTCGAATGGACTGCCACTCTTTTTGGGGGGCGATCATGCGTTGGCTCTTGGGACGATCCCCGGTGTCGCATCCTTTGCGGCCAAGGCAAAGCGTCCTTTGTTTGTCCTTTGGCTGGATGCCCATACTGATTTTCACACGCTCGAAACAACAGATAGCGGCAATTTGCACGGAACACCTGTCGGCTATTTTACCGGCCGCGCGGGCTTTGACGGGTTTCCAGAACTGTCCGCAACGGTTCCCCTTGATCAGATTTGCATGATGGGGCTGCGCTCTGTTGATCCGTCCGAACGACAGGCCCTGGAAGGCAGCGCCATGGTGCGCCATGACATGCGCACGATTGATGAAATTGGCATCGCACGCCCTTTACAGTCCTTTCTTGATACAGTGCAGGCGGCAAACGGGATGCTGCACGTGTCCTTGGATGTCGATTTCCTTGACCCCGCGCATGCGCCCGGTGTTGGCACAACAGTTCCCGGAGGCGCCACTGTCCGCGAAGCGCATCTGATCATGGAAATGGTGCATGACAGTGGCCTGATGACCTCTATGGATCTGGTGGAGTTGAACCCATTTCTCGACAATCGGGGCCAGACCGCACACCTAATGGTGGATCTTGTCGCGTCGGCCCTTGGCCGTACAGTCTTTGATCGCCCAACAGAGGCCCGCCAATGACCCTGCTTCCGTCTGAAAAAGCCCTTGTTCCGTTTGTTTCTGTGGATCACATGATGCAGTTGATTCACCACATTGGTCTTCCGACGATGCTGCGTGAAATGGCTGACTATATCCACGCAGACTTTCTGCGCTGGGACAGCTTTGACAAAACGCCCCGCGTGGCCAGCCACAGCCCCGTCGGCGTGATCGAATTGATGCCCACATCAGATGGCGAAGCCTATGGGTTCAAATATGTTAACGGGCACCCCAAGAACACAGCGGAAGGTTTGCAAACCGTCACGGCTTTTGGCCTGTTGGCAGATGTCGCGACAGGCTACCCTGTGTTGCTGACAGAAATGACCTTGCTAACCGCTTTGCGGACTGCGGCCACATCTGCGATGGTGGCACGGGAATTAGCCCCCAATAACGCCAAGGTCATGGCGATGATTGGCAATGGTGCACAGTCTGAATTTCAAACCCTTGCGATGCAGGAATTAGTAGGCATCCAAGAGGTACGTCTCTTTGACACGGATCCCCAAGCCACCGCAAAATGTGCGAAAAACCTGGAGCGTACTGGGTTAACTATCACCCCCTGCAATACTCCAGAAGACGCAATCCAAGGCGCACAGATCTTGACCACATGCACCGCCGACAAACGAAATGCGACCATCCTGAGGGGCAACATGGTTGGCGCCGGTGTGCATATCAACGCGATTGGGGGCGATTGCCCCGGCAAAACGGAAATCGCGGCAGATATTCTGCATCGCTCGGACATTTTTGTGGAATTCCCGCCCCAAACCCGCATCGAAGGGGATATCCAACAGCTGGCCGATGACCATCCCGTCACCGAGATTTGGAAGGTTCTGACAGGTGGCGACTCTGGGCGCACCTCTGCGGATCAAATCACGCTGTTTGACAGTGTCGGCTTCGCGATCGAGGATTTTTCTGCCTTGCGCTACATCCGCGACAAGATCGTCGGAACGCCCTACTCCACGCCGCTTGATATGTTGGCTGACCCGGATGATCCCCGTGATTTATTTGGCATGTTACACCGCGCAAAGCCTTAAGGGATCGAACACTGCTGAGCGTACGCACCAGACAAAATGTGTCATGCGCCGAAGGCGCCCCGTTTGATAACGTTATGGAACAGCAAGGGTCGCGTCATATCCATAGACCCATTCAAGGCGGCGCGCCAAAGCGCCGGCACCCAAGGTCAAAACGGCCTGCGCCCCCCACGCCAAGGGTTTGGCCAAGTGAAACCGCCATGCGTTTCCATCCGCCAAGCCAACGACTTGGCGCGCGCGGTCTTGGCGCAGCGCTTGGTATTGTGCCAATGCGGCCTCTACGTCGCGGGACGCCGAAAGGGTTGCCCCTAAGACCACAGCGTCTTCCAAGGCCAAACAGGCCCCTTGCGCCATAAATGGCAGCGTCGGATGCGCCGCATCCCCCAGCAAAACAGAGCGATCGCGCGACCACCTTTGAGCGACAGGGCGGGCATGCAGCGCCCATATATTTACCTCGTGGGTCTCTGCAATCATGTTCCCAACAACGCCGCCAAATTGGGAAAACCGGTCTTGAAACTCCGTGGGATCCCCTGCCACGCGCCAACCTTCTTGCGTCCAATCGGTGCGTTCTTCGATGGCCACAACGTTCATCACAGACCCACCCCGCAAAGGATAGGACACAACATGTGCCGCGCGTCCCATAGACACCACAGCAGACGCCGTACCGCCCTGCCCGTTCCAAGGGATCAATGCGCGCCATGCCACATGGCCCGTGAAATACGGCGTCGACTCGCAGTCCATGTCTGCGCGCCAATGACTGCGTGCGCCATCGGCCGCTACAATCAAATCCGCCTGAATTGATCCCGGTGCCGCGATCACTTCGAACTCAAAAGCCACCGACAAAGCTTGCGCGCGTTTGACAAGCAAACCCAGAAGATCAGCCCGATGCATGTACCACGTCGGCCCTGCCGCTGGCGGCGGGATCTGCGTGACATGCCGCCCTTTGGCACCATCGCGAAAGACAGTACCCGTTGATAACGTCGCTGCAGGATGTGCCCCGCCATCCACGACACCCAAAGCGACCAAGGCTTTGCGACCATTGGCGCTGATCTGCAGCCCTGCACCCACATCTTCAAACTTGGCGGCTCGTTCCAACACCCGAACTGTTGCGCCCGCTTGCGCCAATGCAATGGCCGCAGCAACGCCGCCGATTCCCGCGCCAACAACAACAACATTCAGATCCGATACAGTCATTTGCACACCTGACAAAGAAAAAGCGCCGAAGCCAAGGCCCGGCGCTTTTTGCACTTCAATCCCCGGGACCTTTAGTCGTCCCGGTGAACCTTTTCACGACGCTCATGACGTTCCTGTGCTTCCAGGCTCATCGTGGCGATGGGTCTTGCATCCAGACGTTTCAGCGAAATCGGATCGCCCGTCACAACACAATACCCGTATTCGTCTTCATCAATCCGACGCAGCGCTGCGTCAATCTTGGATACCAGCTTGCGTTGACGGTCCCGCGTGCGCAATTCCAGCGCCCGGTCCGTTTCTTCGCTGGCACGGTCAGCCACATCGGGAATATTCCGTGTGTTGTCCTGAAGACCTTCAATCGTATCTTTACTACCGGCTAAGATTTCGGCCTTCCAATGTAACAACTTGCGACGGAAATACTCAACTTGCCGCTCGTTCATAAAAGGCTCGTCTTCGGCAGGCCGATAATCCTCCGCAAGGAAGATCTCTTGATTCATCTGCGCACCCATTTTTTCCTGGCGGAAATCTGTCACGAAGCTACGCTCCCCGATATCTCGCCCCTACTCCTGCCGCTGCATCTATCAGCGTGTGCGCAGATTGTCACTACACATTCCTGAGCGTGTGATGCAAAAAGAGGACAAATTAAGAGATGCGGCTAAGAGGCACGTTTGACATGAAATTCACTGGAACCGACAGCTATGTAGCCACGGATGATTTAACAATCGCAGTGAATGCCGCCGTAACTTTGGAACGCCCCCTTTTGGTCAAAGGTGAACCCGGAACGGGTAAAACCGAACTTGCCAAACAAGTCGCCCAAAGTTTGGGGCTGCGGATGATCGAATGGAACATCAAATCCACGACACGTGCCCAGCAAGGATTGTACGAATATGACGCCGTCAGCCGCCTGCGCGACAGTCAATTAGGCGAAGATCGCGTCCATGACGTCAAAAACTACATCAAGAAAGGCAAACTTTGGGATGCGTTTGACGCAGACGAAAAAGTGGTGCTTTTGATTGACGAGATCGACAAAGCGGATATCGAGTTTCCAAACGACCTACTGCAAGAGCTCGATAAGATGGAGTTCTTCGTCTATGAGACCGGCGAAACCATCAAAGCGCGCCAGCGTCCGGTTGTTATTATCACCTCCAACAATGAGAAAGAGCTGCCAGACGCGTTCCTGCGTCGGTGTTTCTTTCACTACATCCGATTCCCGGACGTCGAAACGATGACCAAAATCGTCGAAGTGCACCATCCTGGAATCAAAGCGGATCTGTTGACCACAGCCCTTACCCAGTTCTTTGAAATCCGCGAACAGGCGGGTCTTAAGAAGAAACCCTCCACGTCAGAAGTGTTGGATTGGCTGAAGCTTTTGTTGGCCGAAGACATGAGTCCAGCTGATTTGAAACGCGACGGTGCATCTGCGCTACCAAAACTGCATGGTGCGTTGCTAAAAAACGAACAAGACGTGCATTTGTTTGAGCGCTTGGCGTTTATGGCGCGCGGACAACGCGGATGATTTTGTTGTTCTAAGCGACGTGAAATACCCAAACTGACCAACTTGCAACCGCTGGATTGCATCTATGCGCGCCCATTAAAGTTGATGACTCAAAAAAATCTGACACTTTCACTCAATTTTGAGTGGAGACATTAACTTTTAGCACTATCGTACAAAACAACCTATGCATGAAGACGTTGCACGTTATGCTGGAACGGCACGTGCAGCACGTTGCACTTGGTTAGTATGAACGAAAGTAAGGATACGATACGATGACATTCAAAGCGACAACTGCCATTCTCGCTACCGCGCCATTCTTGTTCGCGACAGCGTCCTTTGCAGGTGATGGGGCCGCTAAACAGGTTGACGATGATTTCATTGCGCAACAACGCGCGACACTGGCGGCAACAACAAAAGATGCGGGCTTTGGACCTCAGGCACCTCGGGATATCGAATCGCCAGATGGAACCAACACAAATGCGTTCCAAGCAGCACCGCCTTATACACAAATGAACCTGTGCAATATCCATTTCCATGACGGCGCTGAACACAGAGGTGGCCAGTTCACGTCATACATCGGCAATGGTGACGGCAAAGGGTACGGTACCGGCTTCAAATATAGTGGCGAATTGACAGCCGAGGAACTCACACCTGTTGACTACAGCATTGGGTCCGAGAAAAAATCCAAGCTGCAGCCCGGTGACACGATCGAACAACACTATGTGCATACAACAGCACAGATCACACCCGGGCCCACATTGGGCGCGTGCTTGTCTGACGCGATTATGAACCCACAACTGCGCGTTGAAACCCAAGTTTTTGTTATCGTGAACGATGACACTGCTGCCAGCTTAGTGGAACTGAATAAGGTTGCAAAGGTCAATGGTTTCTACCAGGCTCCGAATATGCCGCAAACAACGGGTGATCCGATACAATATTCCGGCTCCACCACAGGCCCAAGCTACAACGAAACGGGCTCGCCATTGCAGGTGAGCTGGAGCGTGCGCCCCGGTGTCATCAAAGTGTCCGCATCCTCGGTCGCGGAATGGCTTAAAGGGAACGAGTTTGACGAAGATCACGGCCATGGCGTG
>CALHST010000015.1 GCA_938038825.1 uncultured Paracoccaceae bacterium
GATCGGCGCGCGCGCATGCATCGAGATTTGGTTCAACTCGCCAGTAGGGCCGGGAAGGGATGTAACCACTTTTGGGTGCGCGACAGTCGTTTGCGTAAATCGGGACAAATACAATGGCCCGCCCGCTTTTGGGCCGGTGCCAGACAAACCTTCACCGCCAAAGGGCTGCGAGCCCACGACTGCGCCAATCTGGTTGCGGTTCACGTAAACGTTTCCGGCTTGAATGCGGTCCGAGATGTGCTGAACCCGATCATCAATCCGGGTGTGAAGGCCAAATGTCAGGCCGTATCCTGTGTCATTGATATTATCAATGACGGCGTCCAGTTCTTCCGATGCGAAAGTGGCGACGTGCAAAACGGGGCCGAAAACCTCAGTTTGCAGATCTTGGATGCCATTGATCTTGATCAAGGTTGGGGCGATGTACGTCCCCTGCGGCGGCGCCTGCAACGCATGCAAAACACGCCCTTCGTCCTTGGCCAATGCCACGTGATTCGCAATCGTCGCCTTTGCGTCGGCATCAATGACCGGACCCACATCTGTGGACAGCGCCCAAGGATCCCCAACGTGCAAGGTGTCCATAGCGCCTGTCAAAAGCGTCAAAAAGGTTTCTGCGATATCGTCCTGAATATACAAACACCGCAGAGCAGAACACCGTTGCCCTGCAGATTGAAAGGCGCTTTCGATAACGGCCCTAACGGCTTGTTCCGGCAGTGCGGTGCTGTCCACGATCATCGCATTCAGCCCACCGGTTTCCGCGATCAACGGAGCACCGGGTTTCAGGTTATTCGCCATCGCGTTCCGGATGTGGCGGGCCGTGTCGGTCCCGCCTGTGAACGCAACGCCATTTACGCGCGGGTTTGACGTCAACGCAGCACCGACTGCGCCATCGCCGGGAAGCAGTTGCAAAACATCACGTGGCACGCCGGCGGCGTGCAAAAGTTCAACCGCGCGATAAGCAATCAAGGGTGTTTGTTCCGCAGGTTTCGCCAGGACGGCGTTTCCAGCTGCCAAAGCGGCAGCGATCTGGCCTGTGTAAATGGCGAGGGGGAAGTTCCAAGGCGAAATACACGTGAAGCAACCGACCGGGGCACCTTCTGGCGCGTGCGCTGCATAATATCGCAAGAAATCGACCGCTTCGCGCAGTTCGGCTACGACATCTGGCCATGTCTTACCAGCCTCGCGCGCCAGCAAGGCGAACAGCTCTGCATGATTGTCTTCGTAAAAGTCGGCGGCCCGGTTCAGAATTGCGGCTCGCTTACTTGCAGATGCAGCCCACGGTTTTGCGTCACGCAGTGCCTGTTCTGTATCTGCGAGTGTCGCCCATTGAACCTGGCCCACAACGTCTTCTGGATCCGTTGGGTTAACAACGGCGACGTGTTTGGCATCTGATACCGGTGCGACCAGCAACGGGCGCGATGTCCATTGGTGGGTCGCAAAATACTCGCGCGCGGGCCAAAGCGTGGACAGGGTGCCCAAATGGGTCAGATCGAAACCGCGCGAATTTTTGCGTTCTGGCGCAAAGAGCTGCGGGCCGTCTGGTAGCACGGGCGCGTTAGACGCCAAAGCGTCGAAAGGATCAGCCACAACGTCTTCGGGGGCGACGTCCTCGTCCACGATTTGGTTTACAAAGCTGGAATTCGCCCCGTTTTCAAGAAGCCGCCGCACCAGATAAGCAAGCAAGTCTTTATGCGCACCAACAGGCGCATAGATCCGGCATCGTGTGTTATTCGCTTTCATAACAAGGCGATGCAAAGTTTCGCCCATGCCATGCAATCGTTGAAACTCATAGGCCGAAGGATCATCGGCCATATGCAAGATGGCGCTGACGGTATGTGCATTATGTGTGGCAAATTGCGGGTAAATGCGGTCTGTCATCGTCAACAACTTACGCACATTGGCGATGTAACTGACATCCGATGCGGGTTTGCGGGTGTAAACAGGAAAGCCAGCCACACCCATGACTTGGGCTTGCTTAACCTCTGTGTCCCAATACGCGCCTTTGACCAAGCGTACCATGATCCGCCGGTCCAATCGCGTCGCAAGCCCGTAAAGATGGTCCAGTACGTCGTTCGTGCGGGGCCCGTAAGCCTGCACCACAACTCCGAAACCATCCCAACCGGACAATGCAGGTTCTGCCAATACTTTCTCGATGACAGCCATGGACAAGGTCAGACGATCTGCTTCTTCTGCATCCACGTTCAGACCCATACCTGCCGAGGCTGCCAATTGCGCAAGAGAGCGTAAGCGCGGCACCAGTTCTGTCAGAACACGTTCTGTCTGGGCGACTTCGTATCGCGGATGCAGGGCCGATAACTTGACCGATATTCCGGGATTTTCACTGACGGATTGCGACCGACAGGCCTGTGCGATCGCAGATATCGCGCGGGAATAACTTAAGTGATAGGCGCGGGCGTCTGCATCTGTCATCGCCGCTTCGCCCAACATGTCATAGCTATAGGAAAATCCTTCGGCCTCCATTCCTGCTGCACGATCCATGGCGGATTTGATGTCTTCGCCCAACACAAATTGGCGCCCCATCTCTTTCATGGCGCGCGCAACCGCTGTGCGAATAACGGGTTCGCCCAGACGCTTGACTGCGCCATGAAGTGTTCCGGCAATACCTGGCGCGCTGTCTTCCAGAACCCGTCCCGTCAGCATCAGCGCCCAAGTCGATGCATTCACAAGCGGAGAGTTCGATTGCCCCAAATGCTTGCCCCAGTCAGAAGCCGCAACCTTGTCTTCAATCAACGCATCCATGGTGTCAGCATCCGGTACACGCAACAAAGCTTCCGCCAAACACATCAGCGCCACACCTTCATTGGTGGACAATCCATACTCTGCCAGGAACACCTCCATAAGGCCGGGATCACTTTCACCGCGAATGTCACGCACCAAGTTCGCTGCGTTCTGACAGATTGCATCGCGATCCGATGCGGACAAACCGGCATGCCGGACCAACTCTGACAATACAGTGTCTGGATCAGCATAGGTGTTTTTATCCAAATGAGCGGGGAGTAGATCCAATAAGGGTAGGGACATGCGTTTCTCCAGTCGTTTGAACCAGTTTAAGCTTCATATGAAAGTACTTTTCACTTACTTATGTGTTGCGCCGTAGAAAATAGACTGAGATGTGGTGATAAATGAGTGATAATGACTTTGTGATGCTGGATCGATTTGATCATGCGATACTGCGCGCCGTCGCGCGAGATGGCCGAATCAGCGTGACGGACATGTCGCAACAGATTGGGTTGTCAAAGTCCCCGACACAGGCGCGATTGAAGAAACTCGAATCCGAAGGGTACATTCTGGGCTACCGCGCAATGCTCAACCCAATTCGACTTGGGTTGGATCATGTGGCGTTTGTCGAAGTGAAACTGTCAGACACCCGCGAAGCTGCATTGAACGCCTTTAACGATGCCGTGCGCGCTGTTCCTGAAATCGAGCAAGCTTATATGATCGCCGGGAATTTTGACTATCTCTTGAAGGTGCGGACAGCGGATATGAAAGACTATCGTCGTGTGCTGGGGCAGGTAATCTCTGCCCTGCCATATGTAACATCCAGCTCGACTTACGTGGCTATGGAAGCCGTCAAGGAAGGGATGATTTCGGCCCAAACGGACATTTGATCAATTACATGTTGATTTTGCCGCGTTCCGAAACATCATAAGTCCCATGAAATACGCTGTTTTCGCCGCCCTTCTTTTCGCCGCCCTTCTTTTCGCTAGCCCTGCTTTGGCAGATTGCCCTGCAGCGCCTGATCACGGAAGCGCTTTGCAAGATTTAATCGCAGAATCTCGTGTGGCTACGAACGATTATGAAGGGCAGCAAATCAGTGCCAAAATGTGGGCACTTTGGGCGGATGCCCCGGATGCGCAAGCGCAAGAGGTGCTAGACAAAGGGATGGCCAGACGGTCTTCATTTGATTTTGCAGGCGCACTCTTGGAATTTGATGCGCTGGTTGAGTATTGCCCAAGCTATGCGGAAGGTTACAACCAACGCGCCTTTGTGAACTTTCTGTCGCAAAACTATGAGACCGCAGTGAGTGATTTGAAAAAAGCATTGGAATTGTCGCCCCATCACGTGGCAGCCCGCGCAGGTCTTGCCCTGACTTACATGGAGCTG